>JAUVMD010000281.1 GCA_030600405.1 Nitrospirota bacterium | reverse complement strand
GACGGCTTTGGTCGTGATTCTGGCGTATTCCATCGGAGCGACCGACGGCTGGCAGAAAATCTGGCCGATTTTCGGCGCGACCAACCAACTCATCGCGGCGGTGGCTTTGTTCGTGATCTCTACTTATTTGATCGGGGTCCGGAAACCGACCACCTATACTCTGGTCCCGGCGGTGTTCATGGTGATCACTACCATCGGGGCGCTGGCGTGGCAGGCGTACCGGTTCATGACCGCGCCGCAACCGAACTGGTTTCTGGGTGGCACGTCGGTGGTATTGATCGGGTTGGCGTTGTTTGTCGGATATGAGGGCTTGCAGGCCCTGAAAATGCATAAATTGCGTCCCACACCCGCAACCAGCGAGGCTTGAAGGGCGATTTCCGGCAGGGTTTTTTGCGTGGGAAAAAGAATTTCGCCGTCTTGCTTTTCCACTGAAATATATTATGATGAAGAGCTTAATATGCATCGAGGGTACGCATCGTGAAAATCAGTGAAGTGCTGGCCCGCAAGGCCGAACAGAAAAACGCCGGGAAACCGCCGGAGGACCGACCGCGAAAGCCGGTCGATAAAAAGGCGCTCAAGGTGATCCGTACCCGCGAGACTCCCAACCCCAAGGCCCTGCAATTTGTTTTGAACACGCAAATTCTGGAGAACGGCTATCGGTCCTTCACCAGCAAGGAGGACTCTACGGGCGACGCCCTGGCGACGGCTCTTCTGGATCATGGTGAGATCAAGACTGTTTACATCATGAAAAATTTCGTCACCGTTACAATGGGGACCGAAATCGATTGGCACCACTTGAAGACCCCGGTGTGGAACATCATCGACGAGAAGGTCCACGTGTACCCCTCGGATACGGTTACTGAGAAGATTGATATCGACGTCTCCGATTTCCACGGGCTTCCCCAGGATAAAAAACTGGCGGCCATCGAAATGGTGCTGGACCGTTCCATCCGGTTCCAATTATCCCAGGACGGCGGCGGAGTGGACCTCAAAGGATTGGAGGGCAACGAAGTTCAGCTCCATTACCAGGGCGCTTGCGGCGACTGCCCGTCGTCCCTGACCGGCACCCTCCAGCATATCGAGCGGCTGATCAAACAACAGCTCGACGGCGACCTCACCGTTAAATCCGTTTAATTCTTTCCCATTTTAATACCCAACCCCTCAATCTTTGAGTAACCGCCTTGTTTTATCTTTTTGCAGCTTGATTCCGAGAAGGGTCATTTGTGGGTGGGATGCCGGGCCTTCCAGCTTGAAATGGGATTCAACCAATCCTCCATTGGATTGCGCTTTCGAAAGAAGTTTAGCCAGTTGTGGTGAGAATCTGAAAACCTTGTTCCTATTAAGTTTTGGGATAGCTTTTCCGAGCATGTTTAGTGACTGGCTGTATCCATCGAAGATGCCTTCGAAATAAACATCCATCGGTTTGCCCTTCAAGGTGAGGTTGCTGGTGTTGAATTTTCCGTTGATAATTTTAAAATTGCCCCCCAGGTAATCGAACCGCAATCCCCGGATATTTTGTTTCCGGAAAAAGGTAGGATCGATGACGGCAAGAATGGTTTTGATCTCTTTCGCTTTTTCGAAATTGACGGGAGAGATTTTTAATGAAACGTTACCGAACAATCCACGGATTCCCGGAAGTTTTTCAGGCACATGGCCGTTCACCGAGCCATGTGTTCTCATGATTCCCTGTATTTGATTTTTAGTGAAATCGCCTGCCCAAAGATCTTTCCCCAAAAATTCAAATTGATATTTTTGTGATTGCGTATTGTACGTCCCATGCGTGGTGAGGGTGCCATGCTTTGGTGATAATGTGGATCGTTTAAGAACCACCTGGTCGGGCATAAGGGTTATCTGTCCCGTAGCTTTTCTGAATCGGACGTTATTCACAACCATCTGGTTTGAAATAAAATTCATGGATACGGGTTTGTTTGGAGGCGATTCGAATTGAATCTCTGTTTTCTGGCTGGATAATTTAAAACGTTCACCTGCCAATACTAAGTTTTCCCCCATCAGAGAACCGGTGACGAGCGGGGGCCCCTCCATATCCCAGGGGATTGCCACTTTCAGGGCCCCGGAGACCAGACCTTTAAATTGTTCCCAGCCTCTTGATGTGATCAACTGGGAAAAATCGAGGGCGGTCAAGTGGATCTCCGTTTGCAGTATAGGGTTGGAATTCTCAGAGGTTTTGAAAGGGAAAGCCTGCTGACCGTTGATACGGGCTTTTCCATTAAGCGTTTCCCCCTGGATATTATAAAGGATGTAACTACCCTCCCAGTGGGCTGTTCCCTTGATCTGGGAGACCAGCAACTCGTGCTCTCCGATGGGGATTTGGGCATCCTTGGTAACGAAACGGGCTTCCGCTTTCAAGTCGCGTCGCAGAGCCTCGGTATCCGCGAGAGAGTTGAGCGGGCAGGAAGCGAGAAGGGTCAACTGTTCAATTTGAACCGGGATTCCTTTGTTGCCGGAGGTTCCGTCCAGTTCTTTCGGGAGGATTTTGAAGGACTGGATCAATTTCATGAGGGCAAAAGGCTTGGTGCGTATCTGGATTTCCAGTCGTGAGGTTTTTGAAAGCACATCATCAGCTTCAATCCTTCCCAGCAGAAAAAGCGGTCCCAGATCCAGGTGGAGATCTTCCAGAATCACATCGATCACCTCAACACTGGGTCGGCGAATTTTCAAATCAAACGAAAACCCGAGAGGTTCGCTTGCGTTCGCTTCATCTTCAACATAGCGAATGATCTGGAGGGTTCCCTGCTCCACATGAATATTTTTGGCGGTGATATGAAATTTTTTCAGTCGGTTTCGAAATTCATCAATGATGTGGCGATCAATCAGCGTAAGGGAAGATTCTTGTGGAAGGTTTAGTTCAGCCTGGGCTGGAGTCTCGGGCACTATCACCTGAGCCATTGAATAGTCCCCCACGGTTCTTTTCTTAAGGGAAGGCAATGACGTTTTTTTAAACTCTGTTTTCAGGGGATCCTTGGAATCCCAATACACTTTGATCCTCGGCTTGATAATAGCGGCATTCTCGACCACCACCTCACCGGTTAAAAGAGGTAGAACCTTG
>JAUVMD010000195.1 GCA_030600405.1 Nitrospirota bacterium | reverse complement strand
GGGAATTCCTCCTTCTTTTGCCTTTTCATAATGAGTTGGGCTGGTTACTTTAAAACCCGCCTTCTCAAAAATATATCGACCGTGCCCTCGGAATTGCTGGCGACGGCGATGTCGCTCAGGCCGTCGTTGTTGAAGTCCCCGGTGGTCAACGCCAATGGCGTTCCGCCCGTCACATAATCGCGCACCGGGAAATGAAAACTGCCGTTCGGATTGCGCGTGATCAATGAAAACGAACTGCTCCGGGAATTGGCGACGGTCACGTCGATTTGTTTATCGTCATCGAAATCATCGAGAGCCAGGGCAATGGGACCGCCTCCTCCGGCAAATGCGATTTCCTTTTTAAAAGTCCCGTCTCCGTTGGCAGGCAGAAAGTACAAGTTATCCCCCGAACCCGAGGCGGCGACCAAATCCGTAAAGCCGTTGGCATTCATATCTCCTTGAGCCAGTGCCAGGCATCCCAACCCTTGTGCGATTTTTTCCGAGGTGGGGAATGTGCCGTCCCCCTGCCCAAAATAAAGCCGGATGGCGCTGGCATTACTGCTGTGCACGGCGAGGGCGATATCCAGATGGCCGTCCCGGTTGAAGTCTCCCGTGACGCCGGAAAACGAGCGGGAGCCGGTTTCATAGCTTTCCCCCTTGATAAATCTCCCGTTGCCTTTTCCCAGATAGATTTCCATTTTGCTGAACGTCAGCGTGACAGCGGCATCCGAAAAACCGTCTTCATTGAAGTCTCCCATGGTGATGGATAGGGGGACTTGGCCGGTGGGGGTGGACCGCGGTTTGAAAAAGGAGTTTTTCCCTTTACCCAGCAGGACGACCAGGGAGTTCGTTCCTCTCGAATTGGCGACGATATCCGGTAACCCGTCCTTATTCACGTCTGTCACCACCAATGCTGAGGGTTCCAAAGGCATCGGCAGGGCAGGGCCGGACTTGAAGGAGCCATTGCCCCGGCCAAATAAAATCGAAAGGCTATGGTCTCTGGAATTGGCGGACACCAGATCGGTTTCGCCATCGAGGTTGAGGTCCGCCGCAACCACGTAAGTGGGGCCCAGGCCCACCCGAACCGAGTTGACCTTGGAAAACACGTCCGGCGGCTTGGGGGGGAGTTTGAAGTCACACCCCCAGAAAAGCCCGTATACCAGCAGAAAAAGAGGCAACCGGCTGATAAAAGCGGTCTTGGTAAATCTATTTACTCTTGATTTTAATGGTCCCATGTGACAGTATTGGTCCAAATTTTATGTTCACCCCTCGCTCCAGCCAAAAAGGGTTGGGGCTGTAACCCATGAGGAGGCCTCCATTGCGCAACTATCATTCTGTCCTAATTCTCAAGCCTGATCTGGATGAAGACCAGGTCGACCAATCCGTCGAGAAAATTACCTCAATTATCAATAAATTTGGAGGTTCCATCCTCAAACTTGATAAATGGGGTAAGAAACGCCTTGCCTATCGCATTAAGAAAAACAAATTCGGCTATTACCTCAACGTATATCATACCTGTGAGCAGGGCAGGGTTCTCGATCTGGAGAAAGGATATCAGCTTTATGAGCAGATCATCAAATATTTGGTGATTCGGCTGGAAGAGCGCGACATCGTGCGGGTTATGGACAAGGATAAGGAGTCAGCGGCAGAGTCAGCGAAGGACTCAGCGGCGGAAGAAAATCGCTCAGAAGAAACCGTTGCCGCAGGTGAGCCGGATAAAAGTTAAACGTTATTTTTTGTAAACCCGTTTCCTGAAATGGAGGGGTTATGGCCAGTTTCAATAAAGTTTTACTGATGGGAAATCTGACCCGCGATCCTGAGTTGCGGTTCACTTCTAATGGTTCCGCCCTCGCTAAATTCGGGTTGGCGGTAAACCGCAAATACAAGGCGGGAGAGGAATGGAAGGAAGAGGTCTGTTTCGTCGATATCACCGTCTGGGGCAAGCAGGCGGAGAATTGTGCTGAGTATTTGAGCAAAGGGAGGCCGGTGTTTATTGAAGGCCGCCTGCAGTTCAGTTCATGGGAAACCGACGACGGCCAGAAACGTAACAAACTGGAAGTCGTGGCCAACACCGTTCAGTTTTTAGGCCAGTCGGGCGGTGGCAAACCGGGTATGCAACCGGATAGGGAAGACGTTCCCGTCAAGGATGATATTCCTTTTTAATCATGATTTAATGTTTTGAGGCAAGAATGAAAAACCAAAGAAAGAAACGGACTCTGTTCACGCAAAAAATCTGCCGTTTTTGTTCCGAGAAAATCGAGCACATCGATTTTTTTGATATAAAACTTTTGAAACCCTTGATTTCTGAACGGGGGAAAATTGTGCCGTCGCGTATTTCCGGTAATTGCGCACGTCACCAGCGACAAATGACAGAGGCAATCAAAAGGGCCCGTAACATCGCCCTGCTTCCTTTTTCTGTAGAACACTAATGTGGTCGAGCGGTTTCAAGCAAGGGACGTTTTAATACCCTACGGGATATTTCTGGCCATTATTCTGGTGGCCTTTCTGGCTCCCCCGTTGGGGGTGCTGGTTGGAATGTTTACCCCGGTTCCTCTAATATTGGTTTATCTGCAAAGGGGAAAGATCACCGGATTGGTTACGATTACGGCGGTCGGTCTGGCTTTGTTGTATTTGGTGGGACCTCAGTTGGCTATCGCATTTATTGCGGCCTATGGCATTTTGGCCGCCGCCATGGCCGAGACGACCCGCTTGTCGTTTTCTTTTGAAAAGACCATATTGTTCAGCGCCCTGGCCCCGGCGGTTTTAACCGGGTTGGTGATTTTTACGGGGATCGCCGGTAAAGAGGAGTCTCCCCTGAAGTATTTGGAAAACACTCTTAAAGAAGAGGCGGAAGAATATATAAAGGTTATTGAAAAATCGGGTGAGACTCCGGAAAACTTAAAAGCCATCCGGAAATCCGTGGAGGACACAGCACCCATCGCGGCCAGGGTTTTCCCGTCGTTCATTCTAATCAGCTCCCTGGTAGGGGCCGTCATTAATTTTCTTGCAGTCCGGTATCTGTGGCTCAGGTTTTATTCCAGGGAATACTTCGAGGGAATGGACGTTAGTCGATGGATGCTCCCGGATGTCATGGTCTGGGTGTTGATTGCCTCCATTGGTTCCATGCTTTTTGGGCCTGGGATCAGCCAGGTGGCGGGAATGAATCTGGCGATCATTCTCTTGTTTTTGTATTTTTTACAGGGTCTGTCGGTCGTGACCCATATTTTAAAAACGAAGGCGTTTCCCAAGTGGGTCTGGATTGTTGTGTTCATCCTGATCCCGCTGAATCCCATTTTCTTAGGATTGGTTATGGGTATGGGGCTATTCGATATCTGGATGGATTTTAGAAAAATTCGAGTGACGCCGCCGCCGGATTCCATGAATTCTGTGGAATAATCCGGTTGCGCCGCGATTGTTATCGAGGAAGGAGAAGTGGCACCGCAATGAAAGTTTTATTGAAAGAAGATGTTTCCAAGCTGGGGTCGGTAGGCGACGAGGTGGAAGTGAAGGACGGTTACGGCCGTAATTTTCTGATTCCTACGGGCAAGGCCCTGCTGGCAACCCCGAAAAACCTGAAACAGTTCCGCCATCAGAAAAGCATCGTGGACCATAAAGTCCGCAAGCTGAAGGGGGCGGCCCAAGCGATAGCGGACCAGTTGGCCCAGCTGTCTCTTTCCGTGAAGAAAAAGGTCGGAGAGCAGGGCAAACTGTTTGGTTCTGTCACCTCCCAGGAGATTGCCGATCTGGTCTCCGCTCAGGGGGTAGAAATCGACCGCCGCAAAATCCAGCTGGGCGAACCGATCAAATCCTTGGGCGAATTTAAGATTCCGGTAAAACTCCACCCGCAAGTCACTGCCGAAATGACATTGACCGTAACTGCGGTGGAGTTGGCCGGGACTCCGGAAACCACGAAAGTTCCCGAAGGCGATTCCAAAACCGAAGTGCCTGTGGAAGAGTCTGTGGAAAACCCGGAAGAACCTGTGGAAAACCCGAAAGAAAGTTAATCCGGCAGGTGTGCGCCTTATTTAAAGATTGAGCAAAGAGTATGCCTCTGATATAAAAAGCCATGCCGGACGTCGCCGACATCTCCCTGAGAAAACTTCCCCCCTATAATGAAGAGGCGGAGCAATATGTTCTGGGTGCCTGTTTCGGGTCCGGCGACGCTTTTGCCCGCTCTCTTGAAATCATCGAACTGAATGATTTCTATAAAACCAGCCACCGGAAAATTTTTTCCGCCATGCAGTTTCTGTTTGAGG
>JAUVMD010000220.1 GCA_030600405.1 Nitrospirota bacterium | reverse complement strand
GAACCGCTTTCCCTGTGGAATATGTCAGCACTCCCATTCGAGAGAATATGAAATTGCTGGGAGCCGTGGTGGTCTTCAGAGACATCAGCCAGCGCAAACAGGCGGAAGAGGAAATCCACCGCCTGCGGCGTCAACTGGAATTGGAAAACGCTTATCTCCATGAAGAATTCCTGGAAGCCCAGGCCTATGGTGAAATTGTCGGCAGCAGTCCGGCATTGGGAGCCATCCTGCGGCAGATCGAGATGGTGGGGCCGACCGACGCCAGTGTGCTGATTACCGGCGAGTCGGGTACCGGCAAGGAACTGGTCGCGCGGGAGATTCATAATCGAAGTGCGCGGAGCAGACGCGCCATGATCAAAGTCAATTGCGCTTCCATCCCCAAGGAGCTGTATGAAAGCGAATTTTTCGGGCATGTCAAAGGCGCGTTTACCGGTGCCATCAAAGACCGGGCGGGCCGTTTTCAACTGGCCGATGGCGGGACGTTGTTCCTGGACGAGATCGGAGAAGTTCCTTTGGATCTGCAGAGCAAATTACTGCGCGTATTGCAGGAAGGCACGTATGAACGAATCGGCGATGAAAAAACCCTCAAAACGGATGTGCGCATCATTGCTGCCACCAACCGCAATTTAAAAGAAGAGGTGCTGGCGAAACGTTTTCGTGAAGACCTGTTTTACCGTCTGAACGTGTTTCCGATAGAGGTGCCGCCCCTGCGCCATCGCACCGAAGATATCCCCAGCCTGGCCAACCGATTCCTTAACCAGGCGGCCAGCAAGTTGAACCTGCCGCTTCCTCAATTCACCAAAGCCAATATGGTTGAGCTTCAGGGTTACGACTGGCCGGGCAATGTGCGTGAACTGCAAAATGTGATCGAGCGCGCCGTCATCACGTCGCGATCCGGCAAACTTGCGTTTCACCTGACTCAAGGAAAACAGAGCAATGGCAGACGCGGGAAAGAGGAACGACGGCGAGCCTCCGATGATGAAAAGCCCGTCCTTACCGAAGAGGAAATGAAACTGCGGGACCGGGAGAATCTATTGAACGCCCTGCATCAAAGCAGCTGGAAAATCACCGGTCCCGACGGCGCGGCGGAAATCCTGGGAATGAAGCCCACCACCCTGCACTCCAAGATCAAAAAACTGGTTCTCAAAAAACCGGGTTAGCCAGAAAGTATAGTTGATTTCAATTATGAGTATTTTTTAGAATTTAATTCCCACCCCAGTGCCAGATAAAACGGCAGGTATTCGAACCAGGGGATCCAGGGGGCGTAGTGGTTGATGTCCTGGTAGTCGAAGTAAAAATCGAGGTAGTAAAGGCCAACCAATCCGGTCAGTAATATCCCCGAACGCCAGGGGAAGATGCACAGGAAGGGCACCACCCAGCACAGGTACCACGGATTCTGCACCGGGCTCAGCAGGAACACGAGAGCCATTATAATGAACAGTGGTTCCAGCGCCGCCTTGGGTTCCGGGTTCTCCGCTTCCTTTCTCCAGAACAGCAGGTACAACATGACCGCCCCGAGCAGTAACGCCACGGTGATCTTTGCCAGCAAAGACGGCAGGTCGTGGGAGAGGGGGACGGGTCCGTTCGACTTCACCAACAGTCCGAAGAATCCTACCAGCAAGGCGAAGATGCTGTCGTTCTGTTGCCAGCGCGTGGCGAATTCCCTGAGGCCGGAAAAGGTTTGCGAGCCGATTTCGATAAACGGCAGGTAAAACAGGGCAACGATCCCGCCAAACAGCAAAACACTCAGCCCGCAACGCAGCCAGCGGTTTTCGATTTTGGAATCCGCCGCTCCCCACTGTTGTTTGAGAATAAGAGGCAGCAGGATGGCGGGATAGAGTTTGCCCACCACACTTAGCGCGAGAAACGCGTTCGCCGAAAAGAACCGCTTCTTCACCAGACAGAACAACGTGCCGCACAGCATGGCGATACCAATGATGTCGAGGTGCGTCGAGTTGAACGTCTCCTTAATTACCAGCGGGCACCAGAAATACACCATCGCCCAGAGGCGATTCATCCCCAGCGCCTGCAGCGTCAACACGATGAACATCAGCGCCACCAAGTCGAACGCAAGAAACAAAAGTCGCAGGGTGATGATGCTGTCGGGTTGGATATGGTGCGCCAGCCGGAACACCATTTGCGCTAGCGGCGGATAGAGGGTTGCCACCTCGGGATGGTTGATGCGTTCCTGATACACCAGGCTTTCCGGGCTTTCCCATTTCAGATCGTAGAGCTGGGACAGCTCGGCCATGCTTTGGGTGTCGTGAGTTTGCTCAAACACCTCCGGGTCTTGGATGAGGAACTCCTTGAGGCGGGTCACTTCCATCGGCGCGAACTTGTAGGGGTTGACATCGTGGGCGAATACCTTGCCGTCCCACAGATAACGATACACATCATCTTCCTGAATCTGTTGCGCGGGCAGGAGTGCGGCGCGGAACAGCAAGCCGAGAATGATCAGAGCCCAGAACAGCCGGGAGTCGTCGCCCGTCCGTTTCCAGATGATCCACACGACCCCCGCGTAACTGGCGAACAAGCTGAAATAGATCGCCAGGTAAGTCAGGATCGGGCGGTTGCGGTAACCTTCGCCCCAGTTGAACTGGTAAGAAATATGCCACATCGCCAGGTACAGGACCAGGCTGAGGATGCCGAGGAGGATCAGGAGGATTCGTGGTCGCATAAGACAGAGGTTTCTACAAAAGTGTTCGCTTCCATTGTAATATTTGAGCTCGCTCAAATGGAGTTATAAATCCAAAAACAAGTAGTTAATCGAAGTATGGAACCTGAAAGAGAAGTTTAGGCTATTAAAAGGGCGCAATTCTTTCTAAAATGGTACTATTAACACTCAATGTGATTGAAGCGGGGTTATCCAATTGGCGCAACAGAAAAAATCATTCGGTTGGAGTTCGATGAGTGAAGTTTTAGCCGCGTCGATCAAATCGTTGCCGGAAACACCTGATTCAGATTTGAACCGGATCAACCTGCTCTGGGGCCTGGTGGTCGGAGAGGAAATCGGGAGCCGGTCGCGGGTCGTTAAAGCGGCCAAAGACACTCTATTTGTGGAGGTTACGGGGCATGAATGGGTGCCTGTAGTGCATACTTACGAGCGGAAAATCCTGGCCAAATTGAATAAAATATTTGATTCCAAAGGTTTTACGGAGATAATAGTTAAGCCAGTCGCACGCATCCCCATGAACTCCAATAAACCTTTAAAAATCTCGGCATCTCCGAGTTACGATCAACCTATGGATAAGCAGGTTGTTGCCCGAGCAGAGCACTTGAAGCCGATAGCGGACCCCGAGTTGCGGGAGAGTCTTTCCCGCCTGAGTACCAAACTCCGCTTTGTCACCCTGGCGTTGGTGAGTGTTTTTATCCTTGCCAATTGCGCTTCGTTGTCGCCTTCTGCCCATTTCAAAGCGGTACAAGTGGATGCGGGTGATGAGATGTCCTCGATGACCCTCGGCTCATCCAAGTCATCCTATGCTGTCAGGCAGATTCAGGCCCTCAACAAAAAATATCCCGACAGAAATTATCGAGACCCGCGCGCGTATTATCATTATTTAAAAGCGTACCAATACGAGCGGGAAGGAGATTTTGACGAAGCCGCCCGGCGCTATGCTCTGGTTGTTCGGTTCGACCCAACCAGCGAAAATTTGCACACGCATCTGGTCAGACTGTATTTGCGCACCGGTCAATTTCAGCAGGCGCTGGCATCCGGGAAGGACGCGATCAATCGTTTTCCGCATAATGTAAGGGTCCACATGGTCATGGGTGACATTTTATCCAGTCAGGGCGAATATCAGGAGGCATTGGATCACTATAAAAAGGTCATGGAAGT
>JAUVMD010000225.1 GCA_030600405.1 Nitrospirota bacterium | reverse complement strand
TTCCCGGATTGGAGGATTCCGCTCGCGCGATGTTAGAGTCGATCGATTTCAACCAACTGGTTATGCACGGAATTTTGGGTGCTCTCTTGTTTGCGGGAGCACTGCATATCAATCTCGAAGACTTGGCGAAGGAGAAATGGATAATCACCTTGCTGGCCACCGTCGGCGTGGTGCTGTCAACGACGATCGTCGGCGGATTGATCTACTTTGTGTTGGGCTGGCTGGGCATCGGCATACCCTTCATCTATTGTTTGGTGTTTGGTGTGTTGATTTCCCCAACCGATCCCATCGCGGTCATGGCCATATTAAAAAACGTCGGCGCACCCAAAGAGTTGGAAACGAAAATCGCCGGCGAGTCGTTGTTCAACGACGGCGTGGCGGTAGTGATTTTCATCGTGATTCTGGACATCGCTACAGGCCACCACGAGCCGTCGGTTCTTGGCATCACCTTGTTGTTTCTCAAAGAGGCGGTGGGAGGTGCGTTGTTCGGTCTGGCGGCGGGTTACGGAGCGTACCGCCTGTTGCGCACGGTGGACAATTATCAGGTTGAGGTGTTGATCACGCTGGCTCTGGTGTTCGCCGGCTATGCCGCCGCCGAGGCGATGCACATCTCCGCGCCTATCGCGGCGGTGGCGGCGGGACTGCTGATCGGCAACCACGGCCGGACCCTGGCCATGTCCGAAAAAACCATCGAACATGTCGACATGTTCTGGGAGCTGATCGATGAAATTTTAAATGGGATATTGTTTGTCTTGTTGGGATTCGAGCTGTTGATATTGACGTTCGACCTGTCCAGTTTTAAAGCCGGTTTGATAGCGATACCCGTCGTCCTGCTGGCCCGGTTTATCGGGGTGAGCCTGCCCATTTGGATACGGAAATTCAAGCGCGAGTTCAGCCCGAACGCCATCAAGATATTGACATGGGGCGGGCTGAGAGGCGGTATTTCCGTGGCGTTGGCGTTGTCCCTTCCCCCTTCTCCCGAACGCGAACTGATATTAATGATGACCTATGTGGTGGTCGTGTTCTCCATCCTCGTTCAGGGATTGACTATCGGCAAACTGGTCCAGCGGGGGCTGTAAAATTGAAGGCGCCCGGCACATTGGAATGAGAAAATTTAACCCGCTCTTTGTTATCCCCGGCGGACGAGGCGGACGGCGTGGGAAATGGTTTTATCGTTTTTGTCGTACCAGTAGGGACAGCCGTTGAGGTAAAAAGCGATCTGGGCTTCGGTGCCGCGTTCGTCGCTGGTCCAGGTGCAGTTGCCCGCCCCCGGTGGAAATACCGAATCGATCTTGATATCTCCTCCCTTGAAATCCTTATTTAATTTCTCTTCGTCATACAACGAAGAAGCTTCGTGGATAGTTGGCAGGCGCCAGTCGGAATGCTCGCCAAATTTTTTTTCGTTCATTTCCTTCGCGTAGGCCTGGGCTTCATCCCAAGATAGCTCTGTGTCCTTGTCCAAACGCGAATCGTTGGCCATCCACATGAGGCTGGTCAGGGAATCGTATATGGTGTTGTCGTCGGTTTTTATAAAACGTGATTTGGGTTTTTCCATGAGGGTCTCACTTGCAATAATAAAACGCCCGGCGGACAGGCATTGCCGGACGGATATTTTTAAAAGGGTTGTGGAGGGCTATATTAACCCCTCCCGCTGGTTCTGTAAAGGTCTTCCCGCCGGTCGGCAAACAGGTCGTTGCGGCCGTTGATCCGCTTGTTCCGGGCCTTTTCCAGGTCGATTTCCACCACGTGCGCTTCCTCCCGGTCCTCAGAGGCGCGGACCAGAACGGTGCCGTCCGGATCGACCACCTGGCTTTGGCCTATAAATTTCAGAGCTTCTCCAGGTGCACGTTTTTCAGATCCTACACGGTCGGAAGTCACGGCGTACACCCGGTTTTCCAGGCACCGGGTGATCATGGCCTGGGGACAATGGGGGAGCACCAGATTGGCCGGGTGGGCGATGAGGTCCGCCCCCTGCAGGGCCAGCGTGCGGGCCGTTTCCGGGAACCGCCAGTCGAAGCAGATCATGATCCCGATTTTCGCGAACCCGGTATCGAACACAGTAAACGGCAAATCCCCCGGTTGGAAAAAATTGTTTTCGGAATCGAAAATGTGCGCTTTTCGGAATTTTCCGATGAAAACTTTGGGACCCACGATCACTGCTGAATTATAGAGTATTTTGCCATCCCGTTCGGCGAGGCCGGCGACAATCGCCATCCCTGTTTCACCGGCCCAGTCCATCAGGAACCGGGAGGTGGGTCCGTCGGGGATGGGTTCGGAAAAATTCCGCGCTTCGGCCAGGGACTGGAATTGGTAACCGGTATTAAACAATTCAGGGAGGACCAGTAGGTCGGCCTTTCGCTCTCCCCAAAGTTTTTTAGCCTGGCTAAGATTCGCCTCCACGGCCCCGAATTCGGGATTTGTCTGGACAAAGCCTACTTTGATATTGGATGACATAGCTTATTCTACAACTTCGCAGGGCTGGAGGGATGGAAAATTGTTTGAGAAAGGTGGTTTATAAGCAGGAGTTCTGGTGGCGGAGCAGGTGATCGATTAAAACCAGCGCGACCATGGCTTCGGCCATGGGCACAGCGCGGGGAGCGACGCAGGGATCATGCCGCCCCTCGACCCGGATTTTGGCTTTTTTGCCTTTCTGGGTGACGGTGTCCTGCTCACGGTTGATGGAGGATGTGGGTTTCACCACCATGCGCACCACGATCTCGTTGCCGTTCGAAATGCCGCCGAGGATGCCGCCGGCATTGTTGGTTTTCGTGGTGATTTTTTTACCTTTAGCGATGAAGACGTCGTTGCATTCCGATCCTTTAAGCCGTGCCGCGTCGAATCCGATACCGACTTCCACGCCCTTGACGGCGGGCAGGCACATCAGGGCCTTGGCGAGGTCGGCGTCCAGCCGGTCGAACACCGGTTCTCCGAGTCCGGGCGGAACCCCCTGCGCGATCACTTCGATGACCCCGCCCAGAGAATCGCCCTCTTTCCGGGCCTGCATAATGGCGTCCACCATCTGCTCCGCCACTTTTCTATCCGGGCAACGGACGATGTTTTTTTCAATTTCCTTCAAGTTGAAGGTTTGCGCGACGTGTTCCCCGATCTGCCGGGTGAAGGCGAAGACCTTAATTTTATGACGGGCCAGAAGTTTTTTGGCGACGGCTCCGGCGGCGACACGGCCCACGGTTTCACGCGCACTGGAGCGTCCACCACCCCGGTAGTCGCGGAAGCCGTATTTCTGGTCGTAAGTGAAATCGGCATGGCCGGGACGGTACAGGTGCTTGATCAATTCGTATTTGGAGGAGTCTGCATCACTGTTTTCCACCATCATTGCCAGGGGTGTGCCGGTGGTTTTGCCGTTGAAGATTCCGGATAGGAATCGAATTCGATCCGGCTCCTTGCGGGTGGTGGTGACCTTGCTTTGCCCGGTACGTCTGCGGTCGAGTTCGACTTGAATATCTTTTTCGGATAGAGGCAGGCCGGCGGGACAGCCGTCCACCACGACACCGATGTCGGGGCCATGCGATTCGCCCCAGGTGGTTATTCTGAATAATTGTCCAAATGTGTTGCCGGGCATGGCGTTATTTTGAGTAAGGAATGTAATTACAGATGCTCACTAACCGGCGGGAAGGAAATAGAAATCGGCCAGTTATGTAGGGGGCATGAAATAAAAAAAGCAGGGGGAACCCTGCTTGTGCGGTGCTCCGGAATGTCCGGGAAATCCGAGAAAAACCTTTATTTCAAAAGAGTTTTACTCGCTACTGGAATCGGTAGAAATATCCAGCTCACCGTCCACCAGCTCCCGCAGTTC
>JAUVMD010000004.1 GCA_030600405.1 Nitrospirota bacterium | reverse complement strand
TATCCTCCAGATCGAGGGCACCCTCGTCCCAGAATTGCTTTCTCCCAAGGAAAAATAACAGAGTTTCGATTTCTCAAGAACCCAATCCTCATTCACGAAAACATCGGGTCTTTTATTGACCCTCATGTATAATGCCTCCATCGGTTTTTAATTAGAGTAAACAGTGTGCTGCTTGCCGTTGATATAGGAAACACCAATATTGTTTTCGGGTTGTTCGATGGGGATGAATTAAAAACTCATTGGCGCATTCGTACCGAGCGGAACCGCACAACGGATGAATACTGGGTGCTGGTCAACGAGTTTTTAAGGCTCAACGAAATCGGTCCCGCAAGCATCCATAACATTGTGATCTCATGCGTCGTGCCTCCGTTGATCCCGGTATTTGAGGAGTTGTCCCGAAAATACCTTGAAAATGATCCTTTGGTTGTTGGCCCTGGCATTAAAACCGGGATTCCTATTTTATATAATAATCCCGCTGAAGTGGGTGCCGACCGAATTGTCAACGCTATCGCCGGTTTCGAAAAATACGGGGGGCCACTGATTATCGTCGATTTTGGAACGGCTACCACCTTCGATGCGGTATCTGAAAAGGGGGAATACCTGGGAGGTGCGATTTTCCCCGGCCTGGAAATTTCTTTGGAAGCGCTCTACAAAAGCACAGCCAAACTTTCTTCCGTCGACATTGTTCTTCCCGAACACGTGATCGGAAAATCAACCAAGGAAAGCATTCAGTCGGGTACCGTATACGGTTTTGTGGGGGTGATCGACAACATTGTTTCCAAAATGCAGAGCGAGATCGGTCAGCCTGCCCAAGTAATTGGAACCGGTGGCGTTTTGCCGGTGATTGAAAAGCAGGTTCAAAGTATCCAAACGGTAGACCCGTTTCTCACTTTGGAGGGGTTACGGATTCTGTATCAAAGAAACCGTTCGACATGATGAGCTGGGAAAAGCTTCGAAAACAAACCGGCTCTCCCGACTTGAGGAGGGGCATCAAACCCAGGTAGAGGAGGGCACCCAGGTTACGTTGTCGGGAAAGCCGGCCTAAATTATTTTCACTGGAAACGACTACGAAGGACTATTCGCTGCCCTTCTTGATAAACAGGCGGACCATCCGGGGATCTTCATCCCGGGTGAAAATTGAATATCCCCGTGCCTCGGCCCACCGTTGAAACGCTTCGGCCACGTTTTTCTTTTTGTCCAGAATGATTTCCAGAATTCCGTTGCGGGTGACTCCTTTGAACGCTTTCGATGTTTTGTCCGACGCGTTGAAGAAGGAGAGCCCCCGAATATCCAATGTTTTGAATACGTGCATGATTTTTTCCCCCGTGAAGTGGACCGATGCCTTGGGGCATCCGCTTGGTTTTTCTAATTTCTGTCTCTAAATATAGAAAATTAAAATTAAAAACTCGTTAATCCCATATTAATTTTTTTTAATGTTAAGTTGTTCCGGGAGGCCCTATTGTATTCGTAGGAACTCAATAATCCTTTTAAACGAGTAGTTTATGGGTTTCTTGCGAGATCGGAGGAGGGTACGAAACAGGGCTCTGGAGTCCCCGTCAGGACCTATCCGGTGAGGAGGAAGGAAATCATTTGAGAAACGGAAACTTCCGTTGATACAATGGTCTCCCGAATTTAGAATCCTTGTGTTTGGTAAAGGAGCACCCGATGGCCATTTCCCGGGACGGCAACAGCGAATATGTTTCCAACCAACCCACCTTTGAGGAGAAGGTGGCCCGATTGGAAGAGGAAATCAAAAAGCAGCTGGAGCAGACCCCTGCCCAGTTGGAATTGAAGGGCCGTTATTTTGCGGCTGACGAAATGACCATCCTTGCTCAATCCGAGCAGGTTCGTTCCGTGCGCATACTGGATTTGTCCGACAACCAGATCGACGATGCCGGACTGAAAGCGTTGTTCGAAGCCGCCACCCTGGAGCAATTGGAAGAGCTCAGCCTGTCCATCAACTTCATCACCACCGTCGGGGTTCAGGCAGTGGCGCAGTCTGATTCCGTTAAGATTAAAAATTTAAAAAAACTGTCCATGGAAGACAACGGACTGGAAGATGCCGCCGCGGTGGCGCTGGTTATTTCCGCCAATCTCAGTCATCTCGAATCGCTCAGCCTGGGTTGGAACGAAATCGGTAACGAAACTGCCAAGGCCTTGGGTCAGAGCGCCATAATGAAAAAATTGAGAGTCCTCGACTTAGATCGCAATTACATCAGCGAGGAGGGGGTCAAGGGCCTGTTCAGCGGCGGCGCGCTTTCGCAGTTGGAAGAGTTGAACCTGTCCTCCAACAAACTGGGCGATGCCGGTGCGGTGGCGTTGGCGCAGAGCGAATCCCTGCCGCCATTAAAAGTTTTGTCGCTGACCAACAACACCATCGGCGACGAAGGCGCGAAAGCCCTCGGCGAGTCCACGCAATTGACCCATCTGGAAAAGTTATATATGGGTAGAAATTATTTTGGAGATACCGGCGGCGATGCCCTGTACAACACTAAAACCCTGACAAACTTGAAAACCCTCGTGTTAAAAGACGGCGTGGAAACCAACCCGGCGTTCGTCAACTATTCCCGCCCCGAACTGCTCCGCCCCGATTACGAAGAGTAATCCTTCCCGAACCGGAAACCTTTCAGAAAACTTTCAGTGTATTGAGCTGGGTGAGTTTGGGTGATTCGCGCAGGGCCTGTTTGGCTTCTTCGGATTTGACGCGGTTGCCGCCGAGATGCAGGTAAGTGAGGTTCTTGAGGTTGTCCGATTGCGCAATCGCCAGCGCTCCTTCGTCCCCGACCCGGTTGTCGACCATGCTGAGCAAGGTCACCTCGGTCAGAGTTTTGGAAGTTGCCAGCGCTTTCGCTCCTTCCGGGCCGATGCCGTTGCACTCCAAGTTCAGGGTGTGGACCTTGGTGAACAGCGGCGCTTCCGCAACGATTTTTGCCCCTTCATCCCCCAATTCGTTGGATCCCAGATGCAGATAATCGATATTGTTGAGAATGGGGGAAGCAACCAGAATTTTTAACGCTTCCGCGTTAAACCGGTTGTGAGTGATAATCAGGCTGGTGATGACTTTTAGCGGTTCGAAGGCGGCCAGCATGCTGGCCAGTTGAATCGGGTGGTCCGGATCTTCCGCGTTGTGTCCAGTTTTCACGAAGACGAAGCTGTCCTGAATTTTCAGAACTTTTTTGTCTATGATGCTTTCAAAGACGGCTTTTTCAAACGGGGAGAAATCCTTGCCCTCATCCCCATAATTTTGGCCGTCATTGATCAGCTCTTCCCAGTTTTTGAGCTTTTTGGAAGGACTTGCCATATTCAAGTTCTTAATACTCGATCGTTATTTCGAAAGCCACTTGACGTTGTCACAACCGGGTTGGTTCCCCATATCGCAGGCTTTTTGGTACATCCTCTTGGCTTTGCTGGCCCGGCCTTCTTTATAATAAAGGGAACCGAGGTTAAAACAACCCGCATCCTCACCCGCTTCACAGGCTTTTTTAAACATTTTGGAGGCTTCTTTCCACTGGGGGCTGTACTGCTTGCCCGTGTTCTGAATCAGGTTGCCGCCCCACAAACAGGCGGTCATATGGTCGGCCGCGCAACCCCTTCGGAACAGAGGGATGGCTTTCTTATTGTCCCTATCAAGGGTGACATATTTTTTCCCCCGTTCAAAACAGGCGGTTGAATTGCCGTTATTGCATAAATCCAACATCTTATCTTCTTCCGCCCAAACATCAGTGCCGAAGGTGAGGAAACCTCCCAATACCAATCCCGTGATCCAGGTGACAGGTTTTATTTCCACGATAGGGTCCCTTTCCGAGGAAGCCACATTAACATTGTAACGGGTGATATTTATGAAATTGTATCACAACTGCCTTGGAACGTGCTTAAATTATAAGGTTTGCATGGGATAAGGGAGATTCGTTTGCATCCCAGAGGGAAACATTATAACCTGCCATCCAAACACTTATTGCGGAACGTCACGAAAATATCTTTATGAATATCATACTGTTAGGTTATCGCGGCACCGGCAAATCGGTGATTTCCAAGTTGTTGTCGAAACAACTGAAGCGTGGCCTGTACAGCCTAGACGCCATAATCGAAGAGGCGGTGGGCATCCCCATCCCAGAAATCGTCAGTATGTGGGGATGGGCCCGGTTCCGGGAGATCGAGGCCAAGATTGTGGAACAGGTGGCGGACGAAGCCAAAGACGCCATCATCGATTGCGGCGGCGGGGTGGTTTTGAATGACCGTAATATCAAAAAACTTAAGGAGACCGGGAAAGCTGTTTTATTGACTGCTGAATTTGAAACCCTGCTCAGTCGTTTAAGCCGCGATCGAAACAAACGGCCCCCGCTGAGAGAAGACCTGTCCTGGGAAGACGAGCACCGCAAGGTCCTCGCCGAGCGGGAGGACAAATACAACGCCGCCGCCGACCTGGTGTGCGACACCACTGGCAAAAGACCTGACGAAACGGTGTACGAAATTATCGAGTATTTTAAAAAACATTCCTGGGTGGAAGCATGAGCGGGTCTCTGTTTGAAAGTCTGGTGCGGAACAGCCTGACGTTGATTACGGATATCGACGAAAGCGAATCGATGGTGGTGCATGAGGGGGATATGTTCGCCCGCGCCGAGGCCAGTGAGGACCCCAAGTTCAAGCTGGAGTTGAACGATAAGGACATCATCCCTGACGAGTTGGAAGAGCTGATGCGCTACCCCCGCCTGCGCACCGTAAAAATGCTTTATCTGGATGAAAATAGTTTCGAGGACGAAGGAGTGAAACGACTTGCGGATACCGAGGTGCTTCACAAGCTCGAAACGCTGTCGCTCGCCGGAAACAAGATGACCGCTAAGGGAATGCAGGCCTTGGCGGCCTCTCCTCACTTGAAAAGTTTACGCACGCTTTTTCTTCAGCACAATCAACTCGGGCCCGAAGCCATGAAAGCCCTGGCGGAGTCCGAAACTCTGGCGAATCTTAACTTCCTGTACCTCAAGGCTAATCCCCTGGGGCCGGAGGGAGCTTCTGAACTGGCGTGTTCGCCGCACCTACGTCATTTGACTGAATTGTATCTGGACCGGACGCAGATCGGTAACGAAGGATTAAAAGCTTTATGCGAATCTGAAATCATGCTGACGGTCGAGAAACTGACCCTCCCGCACAACGGGTTGGATAATGCGGCCATCGACCTGCTGGCGGAAAGCGATTACCTGCCTAATCTGGTGACAATTGATTTGTATCGGAACCGCATCTCCCAAAGTACCGCGCAGCGGTTGAAGCAGTCACCCAAACTGAAACGGTTCAAATTCCTCCAGATGGATTGACGTGCTCATGGTTGATCGCCGTGCATTCACAGAGGAGTTACCGACGCGCCGCCGGATATTGAACCATTTCAAGGAACGCGACCCCAAAATAGCACGTGTGATTCAGATGGTGGGACCGCTTCGCCTGCAGCGGAACCGGAAATATTTTGTAGTGCTGTGCCGGTCCATCGTTTCCCAACAGATTTCTACTGCGGCGGCAGAGACCATCTACACCCGCTTCCAAAAGTTATTCGACGGCCATGCACCCACACCTGAACGCGTGGCTAGGTTGAAAGAAGCCCCTCTGCGCGCCGCCGGATTATCCCGACAAAAGGCCACCTACATAAAAGATTTGAGTCACCGCTTCCTCGATGGCACCATCCGTCCGCGCCAGCTGAATTATCTGGACAACGAGGAGGTCATCGAACGGTTAACACTGGTGCATGGCATCGGCCGGTGGACGGCGGAAATGTTTTTGATTTTTTCGCTCAATCGCCTCGATGTTTTGCCCGTGGATGATTTGGGCTTGCGTGTGGCGGTCCAGAATATTTATGGCATGAAGGTCCGGCCCGATGCCAAACGTCTGCGCGCCATCGGGAAAAAATGGAATCCGTTGGAAACCGTGGCAACTTGGTATGCCTGGCGTAGTTTGAATGCAGATATCGTCAATTATTAAAATGATCTTATGAGGGAATCATGGAATTTATAGATGAGGAAATAGAGCGTTACGTTTACGATCATACCAAGAACGAAGGAGATCTGCTGGCGCGACTGCAGAAAGAAACGCAGGACAGCCTGGAGTACCCGCAAATGGTTTCGGGGCGGATGGTCGGACGGTTTCTGAAATTGCAGGCGCAATTGTTGGGAGCGCGCCGCATTCTGGAAGTTGGCACCTTCAGTGGGTACAGCGCTTTGTCCATGGCCGAAGCGTTGCCGAAAGACGGTCGTCTGTATACCTGCGACGAAGACCCGGCGGCTATTGCCGTTGCCAAGCGATACTTTGCCGAAAGTCCGCATGGCAATAAAATCATCCTGCTCGAGGGCAATGCCCTCGATTCCATTGCCGATCTCTGCGAAACGTTTGACATGGCGTTCATCGACGCCGACAAGATTAATTACCTGAATTATTTTAATGCGATCCTGCCCATTCTGCGTTCCGGGGGATTGATCGTGGCGGACAACGTGTTGTGGAGCGGACGGGTGTTAGCTCCTAAGGAGGAGTCCGATCATGCCATTCATCGATTCAATGAAACCGTGTGCCGGGATGAGCGGGTTGAGGCGTTGATGCTACCCGTGCGCGATGGGTTGTACTGCCTGAGGAAAAAATAATCAGAGGTATTGATCGAGCAGGTCTTTGCGTTTTTGTTCAAATTCCCGTTTGTCAATCAGCTGGTTTTCATACAGGTGTTTCAGAAACTTCAATTTTTCTTCCAGATCGGCGGGGGTTTTCTCCGGGACGGTTGCTTTTAGTGGGTTCGGCTGAGCAGGGGCGATTTTCAAATTCGCCGGCGCCGGGAGATTGATTTTAGCCTCGATCCAGTTGGTCCATTTTTTGGAACCCAGGAGTTGGTCCGTCACGTGAAACTTCTGCCCCTTCTTGGGCACCATCCGCCAGGCAGTTCCACGTTGCGCCATCAGGTTGCGTGTTAACGAATACTTCACTCCCCGGATTTCGAAGAACCGCCAGTGCAGGTTCCCCTTGCTGGCGAACAGTTCGCCCTGGGTGGTGCCGTCCTCGGATTCCACTTTGAAACCGATAATGTTTTTGGGATGCGCTTTTTTGAGCGCCTTGGTCAGTAACCGTTTCGTTTTCTTGATATCGTCTTTGGTGAATACCGGACGGGCCTCGCCCAGCAGAGAATAGTTTTCATAGGTCAGGGCCACCATGTGAAACACCATCAGGCGCTCGGTAATGGATAACGGGTGTTGCAGGATCAGCTCACTAATTTCCCGCCCTGCCTGTGCCTTGTCGGTATAGGTGAGCGTGAAATCCTCCGTGGTCAATGTTTTGCCTGCGGACTTATGGGTGGAACTACAACCCGCGAGAGCCAGAACAGTCATGATTGCCACAACGAAAGGGATATTAAGATGCCCGGTTGTCTTGAAGCCCGTCAGTTTTTTCATTGATAAGTGTTTAGTCCTTTCGGGCCACCAGCGAGGCATAGGCCGTTTCATTTTCGGGTTCGTTTATTTCCTGGTAATCGAGCACTTTCAATCCGGGAAACGCTTCCCGCAATTCGTTTTTCTCCAGCACCCATTCCCGTTTGAAGCCGCTGTATTGAAGATAATCCACCGTGAAGGTTTCATAAATCAGGGTGCCGCCGGGTTTTAATCCTTTGCGAATGCCCTCGAACAGACGGCGGTCGAGAAAATAAAAACACAGGATCAAATCGTAGGCGTTTTCATCTATTTTATAATGATCCAGATCGGCAATCCGGGAGTGAATCGTTAGATTATTTTTACGGGCCAGGGCTTCGGCGCGGGAGACACCGACCTCGGAAATATCGACCCCAAAGACATCATAACCCAGCGAGGCCGCGAACAGCGTATTTCTCCCTTCCCCCATGGCTATATCGAGGGCCTTGCCCTTGCCCGCAAGCAGGCCAGCGTGGTCGACCAGCCACCGGCTGGGCTCTCGTCCGGCCAGGCAGGTGCTGGAATCGTATTTGGCGTTCCATTTCTCCTTGTCTTTCAATGACATAAATAATCCCAAATAGTGAGGTGACGGTCCTCTTATAGCATTTCCCCGGAATTATGTGCAAGCGGGGAAAAGGGCGCCTTCAATTTCAGAGATGTGGACTTAGGCGGAGTTACTATTGACTTGGTCTTCTATTTTCAGTATATTACTGGGCTCGTTCCATGGTAATTTATTGTAAAGGCCGGGCCGCAAGCCGTTCCTGCCGATCTATTTTCAGGAGTATTAAATCGAAATGTTTGCTGTATTGAAAACCGGCGGGAAGCAGTACAAGGTCTCACAGGGCGATGTCATTCAAGTTGAAAAACTGGAAGGGAACGTGGGGGACACAGTGACTCTGGACCAGGTTCTGATGATTGGCGAAGAGGAAAAGGTGGCTGTAGGCTCACCCATGTTGGACGGAAGCAAGGTGACCTGCGAAATTATTGATCAGGCCAAGGGCGCAAAGATCCTGGTGTTCAAAAAAAAGCGCCGGAAAAAATACCGCCGGACCAACGGACATCGGCAGTTGATCACGCATTTGAAAATTACGGATATTTCGAAGAAGTAACGGGAGACGTCATGGCACACAAAAAAGGACAGGGCAGTACGTCCAACGGAAGAGACAGCATCGGGAAACGCCTGGGCGTCAAACGGTACGGCGGACAAGCGGTAAAAGCCGGCGAAATTATCGTGCGGCAACGCGGTACCTCAATCCATCCGGGGGCGAACGTCGGTGTGGGCACCGACTACACTCTGTTCGCCAAAGCCCCCGGCGTGGTCAAGTTCGAGTGGTTGACCCGTTCCAAGAAAAAAGTCAGCATCTATCCCTCCAACTAATTCTGCTCGCCGGTCGGTGAGCGTCCCATTCCCATGTTCGTCGATCAGGTCAAGATTACCGTTCAGGCCGGCAACGGGGGAGACGGTTGTTGCAGTTTCCGGCGCGAGAAATTTATCCCCAAAGGCGGACCCGATGGCGGTAACGGCGGCAAGGGCGGCGATGTCGTGTTTCGGGCCGTCGGCAATCTGTCCACTCTCCTCGACTTAAGATACCAACAACTGTACCGCGCCGTGCATGGCAAGCCAGGAAGCGGTCAGATGAAAACCGGCAAGAGCGGCGAAGACTGCGTCATCCAGGTGCCAGTGGGCACAGTGGTGCGGGATTTTGAAAGCCGGGGGGTGGTGCTGGCCGATCTGACGGAAGAGTTTCAGGAGTTTATCATCGTCCGGGGCGGGCGGGGCGGACTCGGCAACGAGCATTACAAATCGTCCACCAATCGCGCCCCGCGTAGAGCTGATTCGGGAGAGCCAGGCCAGCACAAAGTGTTGTTCGTCGAGCTCAAACTGCTGGCGGACGTAGCTATTATAGGATTCCCCAACGCCGGCAAGTCCACCCTCATTTCCAAAATTTCCAACGCCAAACCCAAAATCGCCGATTACCCTTTTTCAACGCTGGTGCCCAACCTGGGACTGGTGAAGGTGGGGGATTATCAATCGTTCATCGCGGCCGATATTCCCGGACTGATCCAGGACGCGCACTTGGGCAAGGGACTGGGCACACGGTTCCTGAAACACACCGAACGCACCCGCCTGTTGGTGCACCTGCTCGATTTTTCTATCACGAGCGACCGCGACCCGGTAGCCGATTACGAGATCATCCAGAACGAATTGAAGCATTTCAGCGAGGAGTTGTATGGCAAACCGCAAATCCTGGTGGCCAACAAGATCGATCATCCGGAAGCCGAGGCGAAATTTGTCGAATACCAGGAACGGTTGGAGTCCATCAATCCCACCCTGCTGGCCTGTTCTTCGGTGACCGGTACCGGCATCAAAGAACTGGTCTTTAAAATTTACGAACTTTTGGAAAAAAATAAAGAAGAATAAGAGGATTAGACTCTCACAATTTTTTGGAGAGTTACTGGATGGCGAAGTCGGTGAACTTGGTTTTTTTGACGCGACCGTTCTTGAGGGATTGATTCATTGCTGTTTGCAGGCGTTTTTGCAGTTTTTCTTTGACGTAAAGAATATCGTTATAAAATTTGCGCCGCAGGAAATCCTCCACGGTCTGGTTCATGATTTCCTCGTAAACCGGCAGGGATTCGCGCACCCTTTTCGCGCTTTGGGCATCGTTCAACTGCATCTCCACACTGAAGCTGAGCACGCGGATATCGGTCGGGTTGTAGGCGACGGGCATGATGGTGCTCAGGGTGACGGAGTGACCGGTGAGCGCCTGCAGAGCCGACTGGTCGATCTTGGCGGTCTGGGTTTTGCCGGTGTCCTTCAGGATTTGGGATTCGGCCAGGTCCTTTAAAATTCCCTTTTCTTCTGGAGATTCTTCCAGAATTTTGGAGGGGTCGGAAAGGATGGCTTCTCCCTTGTCCCCTGGTGTATCCACGGGTGGAGTTTTTCCCGGTTCAGAAGGTTTGGGAGACGTCAGGTCCCCCGCCAGTTCATCCAAAGGCACCTCGCGTGGGGTCAGGCCTTCCGGAACTTCGGTTTTGGCCGTCTGGATATCGGTCAACTCGTCAGGAGCGAAGGTTTGCAGGGTGAAGTAGACACTTCCGGCGAGCAAAAGAAATACCACCATGGCTCCGCCGATCACCAAATCGCCACGCCGCCCGTGTGGAATGGCGAAGGGGCCAAGTTTTCGCTTTCTCCTTTGGAATTCGAATTCGTCATCGTCATCATAATCCGCGTAGGCCGCTTCGTCAAATTCTGGGGTGTCTTCAGACTCTTCGTTCAGGTTGACGCTGGCTCCAATTACCAGGGGGGCTACATTTGATTGGGAATCCTCCTCTTCCTCGCCAGAGGATTGGGAGGTGGTAGGCTCGAGCTCTTCTTTCTCCGGAAAGGCCTGTTTCCAGAGATCCTCATCCGTCAAGGCTTCGCGCTCGGCCGTATCCTGAGCGGCGGGTGCGGATGAAACGAGTTGCGGTTCGGCTTCAGTTTCGGCAGTTTGGGATTCCTGGGAGTCTTTTTCAAGCACTTGATCCCAGAAATCGTTTTCTCCGAAAGGTTCCTCTTCCGGTTCCTGGGCAGAGGCTATTGGAGCCTCCTCGTCGACGGGCTGTTCTTCTTCATTGTGTTCGGGAAACAGATCGGTCCATAGCTTTTCGCCATCTTCATTCAATAATGATTCCTGACTTTTGGAGGAGTCCGCCTGGCTGGGTACGGTGGTCTTGCTGGACTCCATAGTGAGTTCGGGTTCCGACTCCATTTCGGGTGTTTCCTCTGCAGAATCGAGAGTTAATTCCGGTATTGGGTCCGCCTCCGTTTCGAGAGGGAATTCCGAGGGGCTCACTTCTGCCGCCGCTGGAGTTTCGACAGTTCCCAAGATGGATTCCAGCTCGAGTTCCGGCTCCATTTCGGGTGTTTCCTCTGCAGAATCGAGAGTCAATTCCGGTATTGGTTCCGCCTCCCTTTCGAGAGGGAACTCTGAGGAGTCCACTTCTGCCGCCGACTCAGGGATTGCGGCAGGTTTCTCCATGGGTTCTAATTCGAGTTCCGGCTCCGCAGTGCCGGTCTTTTCTTCTGATCGGGACTCCTCCTGAAACGCCTGCTCGATCAGTTGCTTCATATCCAAATCTGCCAGATCGGCAGTTGAATCGATATCTCCGGATATCGGTTGGGCGAAGGGAGTCTTCTCTTTTTCATCGGATTCAGCCTTGTCACCGGATACTTCCAGAGGTTTGTCCTGCGTTTTCGCTTCAGGCTGTTCAGCGGTTTCCTGTTGAGACCGCGCTTCCGCGGATAATTGATCGACAAGATCCTGTTTACTTTCCTGGGTTGCTGTGGAAGGTGTTTCTTTGGCGGTGGGCTCCGAGGGTACGTATTCCTCGCCCAAAGCATCGGTGAGCTGTTGTTTTTCTTGGATCCGATCCATTGCCTGGGCTTTTCTCCATTCGTCTTCTACTTCGTCCTGATGAGTGAAGGCTTCTTCCCAACTGGGCAGGGCTTCTTCTTCGCCGATGGTGACCTGTTTCTCGAGGTCAATTTCCTCCTGGGTTTTTTCCGGTTGGGCTTTGGCTTCGGCAAAGATTCGGTCGACCTCAGTCTGTTTTTGATCCGATTCGGGTACTGGTTGAGGCGTTTTGGTTGTCTCTTTGGGGGATTCTTGAGAGCCTTTTGCTTCGGCAAAAATCTCATCAGCGAGGCTCTGTTTGTCCTCCTGAGAATCTGTCGTGTCCGTTTCTTCTGTGGAGGGTTCCCTGGGTAAAACTTTATTGCCCAAAGCCTCTGCGAGTTGTTGCTCTTCCTGGACTCGGTCTTGCTCCTGGGCCTTTTCCCATCCCGCTTTTACCTCGGACGGATGAGCGAAGGCTTCTTCCCAGCTGGGCAGGGCTTCTTCTTTGTCGATGGTGACCTGCTCTTCGAGGTCAATTTCCTCCTGGGTTTTTTCCGGTTGCTCGTCTTCCAGGGAGGGTCGTGGCTTCGATTTTTCCGCCGGGGGTAGAGATGGTGGTAGGGGTGTTTCTTCGAGTGTCTCCTCATCAACGGATTCCGCAACCCGCGGCTTGATGATAGGTGGGGCGGAAAATTTTTCTTTGGATTTATCCGCCGTGCGAGTCCCTTCTTGTATCGCCTGACTCCAAATATCGTCCAGAGCCTCTTCGTCCAGGGAATCCTGAGGAGTTTCATCTTCATCAATAACTTCAATGGATTCAGGGCCATCTGTAATGGATTTCAGTTCCAATTCCTCAAGGGTATCCTGGCCTTTTTCCGGTGAGGAGGGGTCAAGCTTTTTGGATTGGAGAGGTTGCT
>JAUVMD010000244.1 GCA_030600405.1 Nitrospirota bacterium | reverse complement strand
AGACTCCGCAATAGGATCCGATATCGAGTAATTTCCCGGAAGCGGGAATGTAGGGTTTGATTTTTTCGAAATTATATCGAAATGTTTTGAATCGCGAGTCGATGTTTTTTAAATAACCCTGATCTACAACGTCCGAATAAAAACTGAGGAGTTTTTCCGCATCATGCCGGGTTTCGTTGAACACCAGGCCGCAATGCAGGCATTTCAGAATTCTTCCATGGGTTCGATGGCCGGTGCTGGTGCACTGGTAAACCGAGGCGTTTTCATTTTCCGCATAATTGGCCGGAAACATCTCCATGTGAAATATGGATCCGCAATTTTCGCAGGATTGAGACTTTTTGTTTTCTTTATTCGGTTGATAAACGGCAAACGGGATGACAAACAATCTCCGGTAAAACAGGCGGCCGATATTGTAGATCGCCTTAAAGATTTCGCGTTTGGATATCTTGGACGTCCCGGCACGGCGGTCCTCAAAATAGATGGGGAATTCAGCCAATTTGCGTGTGGCCAGCCGGACCACAAAAATGGATTCCATGAAGAATGAATATCCATCCGACCAAATAGAATCCAAATCCATTTGTTTGAGTAGGGAAATCGAAAAACCGCGGTAGGAAGTTGTGGCCTCATGAGTTGGGATGCCCAGCAGATATCGCGCCAGTGTATTGGCGGTTTTACTGATCAGGGTGCGGACAAATCCGTAGTCGCACCGGCCGCCCTTGGTGTAACGCGACCCGATAACAAAATCATTATCCTCCAAAAGTTGTTTAATGACAGAGAGGTATTTAGGGTTATGGGAAAAGTCGGCGTCCATGGTGATGAGTTGCTCGTACTCATGGTGGATGGCATATTTCATCGCCATCAGATGGGCCGTCCCCAGGCCCAACTTGGAAGGGCGGTGGATCACATGGATAGCCGGGTTTGCGGTCGAGAGCCGGTCCAAAAGAGCACCCGTTCCGTCCGGAGAGTTATCGTCGACTATGAGGATTTCCGCATCCGGCAAATGTTGGGAAATTTCGTTGAGAATATTTTCGGCGTTGTCCGATTCGTTATAAGTAGCAGTAAAAACCAAAGTTTTTGGCATGGAATCACGACTGTCTGGAGACAGGAAAAAATTTGAATGGATGTCTGGGAGCAGGCCGATCTTCAAATTGCCTGAGGTGCCTATCTTTTTATTATAGGGGCAACTTTTAAGGAAAACAGCTAAATCTTCTGCTTGTTGGGGGTACTATTTAGGGATTTAGCAAGGGTGTCCATGTTTCCGGCATAGGTCAACGCGTCCAGATTGATGACCTTGGTATTGCCCCGGTCCATGAGGCCCAGAATGAAATTTCCTCCGATAAATCCTGCGCCACCGGTTACTAAATAGACTTGAGTCATTGCGGGTCCGTTAAATTATGAGAATGGATCGGCTTTTTAAGAGTTTGATTATGCTATCGAAAGTTGCGTAAACTTCATTAAGGTATTCTAAACTAAATAACCGGCACTGTAAAAACATTACTAAATAGTCTAAAATTGAATGGTTTCTCCTCCTCAACCTTATTTATGGAGCGCACCGGATTGAAAATTGCCCTGGCTCAGTTGAATCCTACCATCGGAGATTTTGAGGGGAACTCCCGGAAAATTATACAGGCCTGCCGAGCTTCCGAGAAGGCGGGGGCCGACCTCGTGGTTTTTTCCGAATTGGTCCTCACAGGCTATCCTCCCCGGGATCTTCTCTACAAGCCGGATTTGATTTGCGAAGGACAAAAATCGCTGGAGTCCTTGGTGGCCCGTATTCAGGGTCCTGCCGTCCTGATGGGTCATGTCAGGAAACGCAAGAACGGCGCAGGCAAAGGTTTGACCAATTCCGCCGTGCTTTTCCAGAACGGCCAGATATTGGCTCAAGCCGATAAGGTGCTCCTGCCTGCCTACGATGTTTATGATGAAACCCGCTATTTTCAAGCGGCGAATCACCCGGTGATTTACGAATTGTCCGGGACCAAGTTGGGCATTACCATTTGCGAGGATATCTGGAACTTTCCGGATTTTTACGATCAGAATATCTATCTTTCCAATCCGGTAGAACAATTGGCTCAGGCCGGAGCCGATATCATCCTGAATATTTCCGCTTCGCCCTATCGCGTGGGCCGCTGGCAAACTCGATTGAAACTGGGACAGCATATTGTGAACCGGTTCAAACTGCCTTTCGTGCTGGTCAACCAGGTCGGCGGCAATGACGACCTGCTGTTCGACGGTCACAGTTTCGCGTTGTCCCCCACGGGGGAAGTGATCGCGCAAGCCAAGGGATTCGAGGAGGACTTGGTCGTCGTGGACCTCGACAAGACCAAGGGCGATGTTTGCCCCACACCGGAGTGCGACGAAGAGGAAATGTTTCGCGGCCTGGTGATGGGTGTCCGCGATTATCTGCACAAATGCGGTTACAGCAAAGCGGTGGTGGGTCTCTCCGGAGGCATCGATTCCGCCGTGGTCGCGGCGATCGCCGTGGCAGCGCTGGGGGCGGAGCAAGTGATGGGCATCAGTCTGCCCTCCCAGTACACGGCATCCCAGAGTATTTCCGATGCGGAACGTTTGGCCGGCAATCTGGGCATTTCGTTTTCTGTCGTTGCCATCAACGAATTATTTGAACAATATAAAAAATCGTTAAGCCCATTATTTTCGGGGATGGCGGAAGACGTGACTGAGGAAAACATCCAGGCACGCATTCGCGGCAACATTTTAATGGCGGCGTCGAACAAGTTGGGGAGCATGGTGCTTTCCACCGGTAACAAAAGCGAGATGTCGGTGGGGTATTGCACCTTGTATGGAGACATGGCCGGGGGTTTGTCCGTGATTTCCGACGTGCCGAAGATGAAGGTGTACGCGCTGGCTCACTGGATCAACCGTGATAAAGAAATGATTCCGCAAGCGATCATCGAGCGGCCGCCGACGGCAGAGCTGCGGCCCAATCAAACCGATCAGGACAGCCTGCCGCCTTACGAAGTGCTCGATTCCATTCTGGAAGGATACGTGGAGAAGCACTGGTCAGTCGAACGGTTGATCGAGGAGGGCCATGATGCCGAGGTGGTCCGGCAGGTGGTGCGCAAGGTGGACAGTAATGAATACAAACGCAACCAGGCCGCGCCCGGCCTTAAGGTAACCGCCAAAGCCTTCGGGTCCGGCAGGCGCAATCCCATCGCACAAAAATTTGGGCAGTACTAATCAGGGAGAAATTCCGGTCGTGCGTTTGCTTTGTGAGAAAAAGCGGAGCCTTAGGAAAAAAACGATTTGGCTTTTTCGACCACATATTCCTGTTGTTCGGCCGTAACCTCGTTGGCCACCGGTAGGGCCAGGGTTTCCGCCGCCGCTTTTTCAGCCTCCGGAAAATCCCCTTGTTTGTGACCGAGGTCCTTGAAGCATTCCTGAAGGTGCAGGGGAACCGGATAGTAAATCTCACAAGCCACGTTTTGACCGT
>JAUVMD010000322.1 GCA_030600405.1 Nitrospirota bacterium | reverse complement strand
GTCCATTAATTCCCGGATTCTTCCCGCATCCAACGCCATGTCTTTACTACCTGGCATTGTCAGCGATTTAAAGAACATCCTTTCCTGTGAAGCCATTGCCCTGTTCCTGGTGGACCGTGAACACAAGCACCTGGTTTCCCTGAACCATATTTCCAACAAAGTATCCCAAATCCGGGTGGACATGTCGCCTAAAACCCCCGTGGGATATGTTACTTCTTATGGAAAAGCGCTCCATATCAGCGATAAAATTTCCAAAGCAGAACTGGCGATGTACAATCCAAGCATGACAGTTTCATCCAGCTTGGATAAACACCTTAAACTGAAAACCAAATCCATGATGGTGATTCCCCTGCCCTTTCACCAAAAACTGATTGGTGCTATCGAAATCATCAATAAGCGAGACGACCAAAAATTCACGACCTCTGATTTTAATATTTCCAAGGAATTAGCGCATCCTTTAGGATTGCTGGTTTCCAAGATCATAAATGAGAGTGGCACAACCCCTACGTTGTCGTCGCCTTCGGACCCACAGCAAAAATTATTTAAAATAATCAATGCCATTCACTCAGCAAAAAACGTAGATGAAATTTTAATCGAACTGAAGTTATCCATTCTGGAACTGTTCAATGTTTCCCTGGTCACCATCTATACTGTTGATACGAACAAAAACGAAATTTATTCCAAATTAAAATCGGGCGACGCGGTTAATGAAATTCGAGTCCCTATTTCGTCCACCAGCGTTGCAGGATATGTGGCCATGTCCCAGAAAATGGTCATGGTCGAAAATGTAAACGACCCTAAACAATTAAAGCGATTTCATCCCGATCTATCCTTTGACAGTTCATGGGACAAAAAATCAGGCTTTAGAACCAAAAGCATGCTGGTTTGGCCTCTGATTCATAAAGGAAGATTTATGGGCGTCATTCAGCTCATCAACAAAAAAGGAATCGGAAAATTTGATGAATACGATCAGAAAAACGCTCAAATGATTTCCGAGACATTGGCCCTTGCCTTTTTCAATCAAACCAAGTTTATCCACCAAAAACCCACAAAGTTTACCTATCTCACGAACAATGGAATCATTACCGAGCGGGAATTGACAGAAGCCATAGGCAAGGCTCGCAGGAACCAGATGGATATCGAAACAATCCTTTTAGATGAATTAAAAGTAACGCGAAAGGATTTGGGAAAATCACTGGAGCAGTTTTACAAGGTTTCTTATCTTGGCTACAACAGTTCCATGGTATTGGCCCAATCGGTATTCGAAGGGTTAAACCTGAGTTTTCTCTTAAAGAACTTCTGGGTTCCCGTTGAAAAAACCGGCAACAAGGTGGTTGTTCTGATAGACAATCCCTTCAATAAAGACAAAATTCAGAATATTAAACTTATTTTTCCCAAGAAAAAAGTCGAATTGAAAGTAGGGTTAAAAACCGATATCCGGGATTTTTTAAACTCCACTATTCCTGATAACGATGAAGGCTCAGTATTCGTTGATGAAATGTCCGACCTTTTGCATGCCCTGAAATCAGAAAAAGAAGACACCCTTATCGAAGTAGCTGCGGAAGACAATGATCTCAACGCAATCAGCGAAGAGGACAGCACCATCGTCAAACTGGTCAACAAGATCCTGATCGATGCTTATGACCAGGGAGTTTCTGATATCCATATTGAACCCGGAGTCGGAAAAGATAATATGGAGGTCCGGTACCGAATCGATGGGTCTTGCCGGGTCATCCAGGAAATTCCGCCTATATACAAAAAGGCAGTCATCTCCCGGTTGAAGATCATGGCCCGGTTGGATATCGCCGAACGGCGCATGCCGCAGGATGGAAAAATCAAAATGAAATACGGTAAAAAGGAAATTGAATACCGTGTCGCAACCTGTCCGACCGTAGGGGGCAATGAAGATGCCGTTTTACGTATTCTCGCCGCCAGCAAACCCATTCCTCTGGACAATATGAACTTCACCCGGCGGAACCTTGAACTGATTAAAAAAGCCGCCACCAAACCTTATGGACTGATCCTGGCAGTAGGCCCCACAGGTTCCGGTAAAACGACAACCCTTCACTCCGCTCTGGGCCACATCAACACCAAAGACAAAAAAATATGGACTGCGGAAGATCCGGTGGAAATCACTCAAAAGGGTCTACGCCAAGTCCAGATGTTGCCCAAAATTGGCCTGGATTTTGCCCGGGCCATGCGTGCGTTCCTGCGCGGCGATCCAGACGTAATCATGGTTGGTGAAATGCGCGACGTGGAAACCTGCTCCATCGGTCTGGAAGCCTCGTTGACGGGTCACCTCGTATTCAGCACCCTGCATACCAACTCTGCCCCGGAAACCATCACTCGGCTTCTGGATTTGGGTATGAACCCGCTCAATTTTGCAGATGCTTTGTTGCTGATTATTGCCCAGAGGCTGGTTCGTACCCTGTGCAAAGAGTGCAAAGAGGATTACCATCCCTCTAAAAAGGAATTTGAAATCCTGGTTCGGGAATACGGCATTGAAGAATTCCGTAAACTGGGTGTCCAATACACCGATGACCTTCAATTGAAAAGACCCGTCGGGTGCGACAAATGCAATGATACGGGTTATTCAGGAAGAACCGGGTTGCATGAAGTTCTGGAAGGGACCGATGAGATTAAAAGGATGATCATGCAAAAAGATCTGGTGGAGGAAATCCGCACGCATGCCATCAAGGAGGGGATGACCACCTTGAAGCAGGATGGGATTCTCAAAATTTTAAAGGG
>JAUVMD010000199.1 GCA_030600405.1 Nitrospirota bacterium | reverse complement strand
CGGAGCCGCGGTTCGATTACGTGTTTAAAGCTAGAGCCTTCCGGATCGTCGGATAAAAATATCCGGTTGAATTTCGGGCCTTCCAGCAGGACGTTCACATCTATCATTTCGCGTGAAAAGCTACCGCCCCGCGTGACGGTGATCGGCGCGGTGCTGACCTGGATTTCCTTGTCGTAGAACGTTTCGCGGAAACCCACCCGTGGAGTCAATTGCAACCACGGGGCAATATCGATAGGCAAGGCCAGGCTGGGGTGGAAATCAAAACGTTGGGTGGTTTCAGTTATATCCGAGGTACTGCTTGGGTCAAGATCTTGCAAAAAGTGAGTGTAGCTGGTTTCCTGATCGAAATACGTATTTAAAAAACCGGTCTTCAGCGGTTGTGTTTGGTAGGTGACCTTAGGCAGGATCCCAAATGTCTGGTCCACGGCGGCCTGCTCGCTTTCCTGGAACCGGGCCAGGATGTCGAACGAGTGATTGTCCCATTTCCGGAACAGAGTGGCGTAAGAGTCCGAGCTCCGGCGGGTCCTCAATTCAGTCTGATCTTGAAAAACTTTATTGTAATCGGCTTTTGATGTTTGGTCGAGCTTGGCATTCAGTTTGAACCCCAGAGGCAGGTGTTGATTGTGAACTGCATCTAGCTTCCAGAACGATTCTCCAGATAAATCGTCATCCAAAAATATGAAGTTAACCTGTCCGGATGTGGTTTTGCTGGGGGCGTACCGGTACTCGGTCAGCGAACGGATGCCCCGTTCTTCAATCCAATCGAGGCCGATCGTGGCATCGGACCATTGGTTGATCGCCCAGAAGTAGTCCATGCTTACCGTTATTCCGTCGATGCTGCTGTCCGAGAAGTGGGGCCTGAGAAAACCGGATTTCCTTTTGGTTGATATCGGCACGTATCCGACGGGAATATACATTATGGGAATGCCCTTGATTCGAAACACGCCTCCCTTAAACAAGGCGCGGTCGTCGAGAATCATATCCGCATCGGCGACATCGATCCGCCAGTCGGGAATCTCCCCCGTGCAGGTGGTGAGGGTCGCGTCCTGGGCGGTGTAGTGATTTTTTGATAACTTCGTTACCTCCTCGCCGGTAATGTAATACAAATCGCCCAACTTCCCAGCCACATTGAACAATCGTCCCTTCTCGGCTTTCATGTTGAACTGCGCCCTGTCCGCTTGGAATCTCGTTCCCTGTTCTGCGGTCATGACCACATTCCCCTTGGCTTGGCCTTTGCCGGTTTCCGTATTGATGATGATTTCATCAGCGCTGATGGTGCGGGCACCATAGGTGACCACGACATGACCCTCCGCCTTGACCAGGTTTTTTTCAACCAGATGAAGCATTCGGTCAGCCGTTAAATTTACAGGTTCATTGTTCTCGTTGGAGGGGGTCTCCGATTGAGCCCAGGAATCCAGGAAAAACATCCCGGTTGCCAGAGGCAAAAGGAAGGAGAGAAGGCAAATTTTACGAATTATAGGTTTGATTATCAATAACCTGCTTAGCCTCAGCTACCGTGAATAGAGAGCCTGTGACAACGATCAGGTCGTCAGAGTCAGCCACTTGATAAGCGCGATCCAAAGCCAACGAAATTTCATCCACCTGATCGATGGGTTTGGTGAAATTCGTAAAAGCCTTCCAGATTTGTTCTGGAGGAGTACTTCTATCGCTTTTCAGCTGGGTCACTACTATATAATCGGCATGATCTGAAATAATCGTAGTGATTTCCACCAAGGGTTTATCCTTCATGATTCCGAATACCCAGATTTTTCTTTTGTGGGGAAATAATTCAGATAGAGTCGCGGTCAACTTTTCAAAGCTGTCTAGATTATGGGCGCAATCCATAATGAGATAGGGATTTCTGCCGCACATTTCCAATCGGCCTGGCCAGTCGGCGGATTTCAAACCCTCCCTGATGGATTGTTCAGTGACCGAAGAAGTGTCCAAGCCTGTGCAGGCGGCCACGGCCAACCCCGCATTAAACGACTGGTGTCTGCCGACTAAAGCAATTTCCAGACCTTTATACCAAATTTCAGGACCATTAAAATCAAAAACCTGACCCTGTAGGGTGTGGGATTGAATATCGACTTGAAAATCCCGTCCCAATTGAAGCAGAGAGGCCTTGTGACTCCGGCTCTGGTCCTGAACAACCTGGAGAACCTCTTTTTCCTGTAAGCCGCAAACCACCGTACAGGGATGCTTGATAATCGCGGCTTTTTCCTGTGCAATTTGGCTCAAGCGGGTCCCCAGACTCGATTCATGATCTCGGGATATGGGGGTTATAATGCAGACTCGGCCCTGACACAGGTTGGTGGAGTCCAAGCGGCCGCCCATGCCGACTTCCACGACGTTCCAGTCGGTTTTCTGCCGGTCGAAATGCAGGAGCGCCATGAGGGTACTGAATTCAAAAAAGGTGGGGGAGATGTTTAAATCTTCCGAGGCTTGTTTTAGGGTAGCGATCCAATGAACTATTTCCTCGGGTGCAATGAGTTGGCGATTGATTTGAATGCGCTCCCGAAAATCCAGAATGTGGGGAGAGGTATAAAGCCCCACACGGTAACCTGAAGCGCGTAGAATCGATTCCACAAAAGCCGCCGTGGAACCTTTACCGTTGGTGCCGGCAATGTGGATCGTCGGAGTTTTCAGTTGGGGGTTGCCGAAATAATCCAGCAACCGCGTTGTATTATCCAGTCCCAGTTTTATTCCCAGCCGGACCAGGCTGTAAAGATAATCCAGGGATTCCTGATAGTTCATAAGTTAGAGGCTCCCTGTTTGCTGGGAAGCGTTGAATTTTTATTGGGTGCCAGTGGATAAGAAATGTCTGGCCATCGCTAATAAGTGGATTATATTTTCTCATTGCCGCTTTGTGTGAGTAAAATGCTTAAATATTAAATATTTTTAATATAGAGTAAAGGAGTGTATGACCAGTCAACCCACACCGATTCGAGTTCCGTTAATGGGAATTTCAGGGAAGGTGGAGCAAGAAGGACGGGCAGAAGAGTTGCCGCAGGGCCTGAAGCGTATTTCTGAGGTTGAAATCTCCGTATCCCAGGTTTTGCTGGTGCCATGTTATGCTCTGGAAATACCCAATATCGTTAAGGAATCTGTAGAGCCGGGAAAGTCTCTGGGAATATTTGGACTTGGCAAGGATGTAACGGCTCTGAATGATATATATGCTCTGGGTCTTATGGGGCGAGAGCCTCTCATCTGTAAAGTGATCAAAATTGATGCGCGTTCCGGTTCTTCCAATCGGGGGGAACCCTTTCAAGCCATTGCCTCTTCCCGTGTGAAGAACCGCAGAAAAAGTTTCATGACCCCCACACCCCTGCACATTCCGGAAAGCCGGGTGTCGCCCATCCCCGATTCCGCCCATGAAATGATTTATCTGAAAGGTTTGAACGAAAACGAAGCCTTAAAGGTGGTTCCCTTGCGGGATGTGGTATGGATGCATCCCTTGATTTCCGTGATGGAAAATCCCCAAGGATAATCGTTGGATGATTATTCCAGAACCAAATGCACCAGATCGCGAAAGGATTGGATGCCCGCCTGTGCCCAGTTGAGTTTTGGGAAGGATTCTCCCGATACCGGGAAAAATCTCATCAGTTTGAGATACTGGAGGCGGTCGGCTATCTCTTGAATTTCGTTTTTGGAAAGTTCGGACACTTTTGCAAAATGATTTTCATTGAATTCCCACTCCCAGGGGCTGGTGTGTTGGGAAAGATATACATTTTCGCAAGCGGCATCTTGTTGGCATTCTTTCAACCGGGTTAAATAATTATTTAAATCAGGACCTTTTAAAATGAGTGAAAACCCAAGGTAATGTCCCCACCAAAAGAGCGTGCGATAAGTAAAGAATTCCGTTTTTGAGAATTTCTGCGGGATGTCGAGCGAGAGAAAAGGAAATCCTTTATGGTTTTCTCCCCGGGCAATTTGGCCTTTGGTCAGGTCCGTATCCGGCGGATAGGGTTTGGGATGGGCTTTCATTTCAGCCGCCAGAGCGGAGCGCAACTCCTCAAGGTAATTTTCCGCCTTTTTCAAGATGGCGGGTTTGTGCTTGAAGATTTCCGTTACGTTGATCAATTCCCATTCGTGCTGAGACCAATGCGTGGAGCTTTCCTGTCTAGTTTTCATGAGACCCGAAGCTGACT
>JAUVMD010000083.1 GCA_030600405.1 Nitrospirota bacterium | reverse complement strand
GCTGGTGGTAGGGGTGGCATAAGGGTTTTCGCTGCAGGTTTGGGCCCGGCGGTTGTATTGTGCATTGTTGCGCATGAGGACGGCGATTTTATCGAAGGCGTCCCGCAAATCTTCCGCGGAAACGGTATGGCCGATAAAGGTATCCATATAGGCCTGGGCCATCGCCGCATAATAAAGAGGATAAAAACCCCCTTGCGGAAGGTCAGTCACCGTACAGGACGCATGCGCGATAAATTCATTACCCTGGAAGGTGTCAACTTCGGACATCTTCTCGTAACCCACCGCCAACGCGATATCCTGCCTTCCGGAGGCGACCTTCTCGATGGCGGACTGCACCCCCAGCCCTCCGGTACAACCGCCACCCACCACGCGGTAGGATTCCACCGGGTTCAATCCGATGTAATCCCGCGCCAACGCTTCGCCCAGCAATTGACCGGCGAAATGGTCCGCGAAATGGGTGATGATGACGGCGCCCTTTTCTTTCATGAGGGCGCGGAACTCTTTGGGCTTGAGGCCGATCCCGGCCACCGCCTCTTTGGTGGCTTGCATCGCCATTTCATAAAACATCAGGTCGGGATTGGCCTTGGCAAAATAATCCACCTTGCCGCCGGACAACAACACCACTTTTCTTTCCAGCTTCCCAGCCATTTCAGACCTCCAATCACCCCTTCACCCCACTGACAGGGATTAGGAATTTTGGGCATTCAAGCGAAAATGGTCCCGAACTATCGGGAAATGCTTCTTGTATTATTCTAACGGGTTTTTTGGATGATGCGACCCCTTTCATCACAGAGCCTTATAAACAAAAGTGGCGCTGAGAAGTGGCGGACCGCTACACAGGAATATAGCCTAAAAAAATGCCGTCGGATCCTGAGCACGTTTCCATACCGAGACCGGCGGCGCCCCTTACAGGGGAGGAAAATTAAATAACAAGGGGCGGACCCATTTCAGCAGGCCAAAAATTGTCGCTAAAACACGCCGCCCCTTTGGCTAAGAGTGGGGCTGAGGGACCGGGCAACGCCCGGTGGTAAAATTGCCCCTCGCCGAGTGGTCGAACCCCTGACCCTTGAATGCCAATAAAATCGCACTTTCCAGCTTCTTTTGGAAAATGGTCTTTGCTCAAGGGGGGGCTCTGATTTAAAATCTATTCAAATCTTACAATGTTTGATCCATTTTTCGGAATCCGGTTCATGGATACACTCCCAACTGTCAACCGAGACCCACTCCAAATCCTTTTTGAGGTGATTTATATTGTTTGGTTGTGCCTGGGACCGGTAGCCGTTTTTGCCGATGAGGTCACTCATCTCATCCACCAAGGAGACCAGGCCCTCCTTGAAAAAAACTTGCCGTCGGCGGAAAAAATATTCACCGAAGCCCTTGAGATGGAACCGGACAATTATCGTATTATCATTTCATTGGCTGAAATAAAAGAAAAACTGGAAAAATACGAGGAGGCGAAAAACCTGGCCAAGCAGATTCTGGACATGCCGGAAGCCCGCGGACGGCAGGTGCTGGTTTACCTGGAAGGGGAAACCGAACCTTTGGAGGCGTCCGTGGTGGATGAAACGGTGATGATGTTTCCCAAGCCCAAATCCGAACAGCAACCAAACCCAATGGACAAATTCCTGAAGCAACCCGTCCAGGAACCCGTTCCCCATTACCGCCTGTTTTTCAAAAAATCCGGGAAAATGCGATTGATTCCCAAATCCGAGGCAAAGATCAAATACATCGGGGTTCCGCGCCGGACTCAGGAAAAGATGAGGGATTTTCTAAAACGGGTGCATAAGAAGATTATTGCCGCTGCCGGGACGGGAGAAACAGTCGAAAAAATGGTCGCTCTCAAAGGAGGTTGTTTCATGATGGGAAGCGATAAGGGCCATAACGACGAAAAACCCGTGCACGAGGTGTGTTTGTCACCCTTCAAAATCGACCAATATGAGGTGGTTCAAAGAGCGTTTGAGGCCAGGATGGGGGACAATCCTTCCCGTTTTGTCGGCCTGCATTTGCCTGTGGACAGAGTCACCTGGCAGGAAGCCGATGATTACTGTAAAAAAGCAGGCAAGCGCCTGCCCACCGAGGCGGAATGGGAATACGCCGCCCGGGGCGACACCACCACGGCATTTTACGTCGGCCAAAAGATCGGCGGGAAATTCGGTAATTTCTGCGATCGTAATTGTCCGAGGGGTGCACGCATCGTTCAAGTCGACGATGGTTTCAAATACACCGCTCCAGTGGGATCGTTCCCCAAAAATCCTTTCGGTCTTTATGACATGGCCGGCAACGTCTCCGAGTGGGTGAGTGATTGGATGGAGGAAAGTTATTATCGATCCAGTCCCAAGGAAAACCCCAAGGGGCCCCTTCCCAAAGACTATAAAGTGATCCGGGGGGGAGGCTGGCTGAACAACCCGAATTACCTGCGCTCGGCCAACCGAGCTGGACTCTGGCTCGATTATCGCGACGAAGGCGTCGGCTTCCGCTGTGCCGCCGATATCAAAGCATCTGCTACCGAATCCCAACCTTAAAAGAATCCCGCAAGAACCTGTGACCTGCCCCCCGAAAAGTGGTCCAGACTTTGTGTTAGGATTTGGGCCTGTGACCCATTCCCATTTTACGGCATACTTTCTTTGTTCAAATACCTCCTTGCCTCGCGCAACTCCGGCAAGGTCGGATCGGCCTGCGTCCAGACGGCAAGAAGTTTCGAGTACCACTCGACGGCCCCTTTCCTGTTGCCGTTGTCAGCGGCGGCGCGCGCCGCGCCCAACAGAGACCGCGCTCGATTTGGATGACGCAAAAAGGAAGTGGCAAATTGTTGCGCCGCTTCCTTCGATTTGCCGGCGCGGAGGAGAATCTCGCCAAACAATTCATAAGTGGGTTTGATAAGGCGGGGCGGCCCGGAGGGAGCAGGAAGCTTCTCTTCGATGGCCGTGGCCTTTTTCATTAAGGCGATTGCTTCTTCATAATCCTTGTTCGATACCCGGATTGCTGCCTGTATCTCCAGGTCCCAGATATCCAGCCGCTCGGGGCGCTTGAAATAATTCTTGGCAAAGCCCTGGCTGCGGATTGCGTTCAGATCGGCGAGGTGGCGATCGGCGTCAGCCCGTCCTAGCATCGCTGCCGCAAAGCCGCGAACAAAGGTGAGGACAGCCTGAGCGTAGTTTTTGGGTTCCCATCCGGGGGGTTCCTTGAGGGTCGCGGCCAATTCCCAACGTTCCCTTTCAAACACCGAGGCCCCTGCCATCCGTTCATAGTACTTTCCAACCCTGCGGTTGGTTCCCGAACCCAAGGTCTGCGAATCGTTACCTGCTTCCATCATATCCTTTAGTTTGAGTTGGAAAACCTCATCCGCTTTTTTGTAGAGCCCCTGTTGGAGATAGACATAATGAAGCCACTGCAAGCTATGGTAATCGCGCTGGCCCGTGGGCAAACGCTCGCGCTCCACCCAGGCCACAGAATTTCGCCAACCGGCCTCGTTTGCGGCTGCCGCCTCCGGCCACATGCCAAGTTGCACGAAAATATGTGCGGGCATGTGCTGCGCATGGTGCGAGGCGGGGGCGATCTGCGCATAGCGCCGGGCCGCAGGCAACGCCAGAATCGCCAGGTCCGGGTGATCGAAAGCATGAATGGTATAGTGGGCCGCACAGGGGTGGCCGGGGTTCTGACGGAATACATCCAGCCCTATCGCGCCCGCCTGGACCTGAAGGCGAAATTTATTATCAGAGTTTCGGGCGACGCCAAGCAGGGACAGGGCATAAAAGCACGCGGCTTCCAAATCCTCTGGGTAGTCGCGGTGGACCTTTTCCATCGCATCCAAATAGGCCTCATCACGTGATCGTTTATCACCCTTGCCGTAGAGGAGATTGACGGCATCGAGGTAGGCCCGTTCCCTGGCGGTCACCTTTGTGATGTTCTTGACTTTCGCCAGCGCCTCCTTGGCCGCTTGGGCATTTTGCTGCTCGTGGAGGGTGCGGTTGTGGGCCATGGCCTCACCCCAATAGCCCATGACGAAATTGGGATCAACTTTAGTGGACTGACGAAACGCCTCCAAGGCTTCCTCATACCAGAACGAGTGTAGCGCGGCGACGCCCCTAAGAAAATGCGGTTGCGCTTCCTTGGAAGCCGAGGTCGGAAATTCTATTTTTCCTAATTTCGAAGGTGGGGATGATGCGTCCGAAAAAACTGCGGCGAACACGAATAGGGCAATGAACCCGATGCGTGAAAATCGGCGCAATGACATGAGAGAATGGCTTCCCTTCTAGCCTGAATGAGAGAATCAAGAGGAACACAGGTTTTCATTCACGAACTTTCCTGCCATAATAAGTTGTACCACTTTTTAAGTTGGAGCAGTAGAACTACTGGATGGAAACTTCCAAATGAAATCTAGTGCACAATTTACGAAAAAAGGAGCTAGCCCAAAAAGTTAACTCCTTGATATAATTGGTGGAGCTGAGGGAGATTTTTTGGCCCCGCGCCGAGCGGTCGAATCCCTGACCCCTTGAATGCTATTTTAGTCGAACCTTCAGGCGGCTGTCCGCCAAAGCCTTAAATTTTGGGGCTCACCAAGTCCTTTATTTATATAAACCCTTAGATGCCTCTTAAGCTGGAATCACCCATTTTCTAAGGGGTTCGGGGCTTTCGCCCATCCGCCGCCGCCAATCTATTAAGATATTGTAATTTTTGGCCTTATAATTAGTATAAAGACGAACCTTGATCTATTTCGCCAACATCTAATACCATGTAAACAGAAGGTTTTTGGGCGCTCTCCCGGAGCGCCCGGATTCCTTATAAATCTTCTACTCCGGGGGTTTGAAATATGGCTAGTCCTTCGGTTCTTGGAATTCAAAAAGTTTATTCGGTGGAGTTTGTAGTTGATTATTTCGACCGCAGCCGTAATTTTTATATCAACAACATGGGTTTTCAGGAAACCCATAGCTCCACCCCCGCCTGGGAAGACCGGTTTAAAACCAAGGCGTTCTATTTTTCCGCAAACGATATCAAGATCATGGTATCGGCACCCTTGTCGCATCACAGCTATACCGCGCAGTATTTGAAAATTCTATGTCCGGGAATACGCAAGGTTACTTTTCTCGTAAAGAACCTGGACCGCGCCATCGATTATTTAAAGAATCATCACGCGACCTTTATTCACGACTTACTGGAAATCGAATCGGGTCATTCCCGGCATCGGTTCATCACTATAGCTACGCCTATAGGATTCCTCGAATTCACGTTTTTGGAAGTTGAGGGGGATGGAGAGAATATTCCCATGTTCGACAATATTTTGCCGGATGCGGGCGAAGAGGGAATATATAAAAATATTGATCACATGACCATCAATGCCAGAACCGTATTCCCCATTTGTCATTTTCTCGAACACGTCATGGATTTTAAAAAGTTCTGGAGCGTTTCTTTCCACACGCCGGATTACCAATCCGGCAAAAAAGGTACAGGACTGTCTTCACAAGTGATGTACGATCCGGCATCGATGGTTAAGTTCGCCACTAATGAACCTCTGTATCCCCATTTCAACGATTCCCAAATCCAGACCTTTGTGGAAAGGAATCATGGTGCCGGGATCCAGCATCTCGCCCTCTCGGTGGATCATCTGATCGATACCATCGAAACTCTGAGATCCAGGGGAGTGGGATTTCTCACCACTCCCGATGAGTATTACGACCTTCTGCCGGAACGCCTGGCGAAGCAGAACGTTTCGAACTTGAAAGAGGATATCGATGATCTTAAGAAGCAGGGGATTCTGGTGGACGGCAAGGATGGGAAATATCTTCTCCAAATCTTTTTAAAGGACGCCTCCGTGCTCTACCACGAAGAACACGCCGGGCCGTTTTTCTATGAAATCATTCAGCGATGCGGTCATCCTGGTTTTGGAGAAGGGAACTTTCGGGCTTTGTTTGAAGCGATTGAATTACAGGAATCCTCCCAATGAAACTGTTAAGGTACTCCAAGGGTTCAGAACAAGGACACGGGATTCTTTCAGGACATGAAATTTTTCCTCTCATTCACATGACCACTACCCAGGCCCTGAACCACCTTCGAGAGGGCGACATGCAGTGGCGGAAAATCATGAAACAAACCCCCCTGAACCTTTCCGAGGTGACCTTGTTGCCGCCGGTGGAGCACCCGGGTGCGTTTTTGGATTTCTATACCTTTGAAGAACATGTTCGCACTGCCAGGAAAAAACGCGGACTGGACATGGTTCCCGAGTGGTATGAATACCCTGCCTGGTACAACGGGTCCCCGCGTTGCTTCAGCGGCGACGGAACCACCGT
>JAUVMD010000110.1 GCA_030600405.1 Nitrospirota bacterium | reverse complement strand
CCGATTTTCACCCTTGGTGACCCAGGATGAAGTGGAAGCCCTGGCGGCGCTCATGTCCTATAAGTGCGCGCTGGTCGACGTCCCGTTCGGTGGGTCCAAGGGTGGGTTGGTGGTCGATCCCAAAAAATATGACGATGACATTATGGAGCGCATCACCCGGCGTTTTGCCTTTGAGCTGATCAAAAAAGATTACATCAATCCCGCCACCAGCGTCCCCGCTCCGGACATGGGCACCGGTCCCCGCGAGATGGCCTGGATCGCCGACACCTATATGCAGCATCGTCCGGAAGATATCAACGGTCTCGGGTGTGTCACCGGCAAACCCGTCAGTCTGGGAGGTATCCCGGGCCGAACCGAAGCCACCGGGCGCGGCGTGGTGTACGGTATCCGCGAGTTCTTCCGCCACCCGGAAGATAAAAAGAAAGCGGGTCTCGAGGGCACCCTCGAAGGCAAAACCGTTATCGTTCAGGGACTGGGCAATGTCGGCTACCACACCGCTAAAATCCTCGAAGCCGAGGACGGCGCGAAAATCATTGGCATCATCGAATACGACGGCGCGTTGATGGATCTCAATGGCCTCAGTGTGGAAGCCGTCAACACTTACAATAAAGAACATGGTGGAGTGAAAGGCTATCCCGACGCCCAGTATTTTGAGGACGGCAACGCGATCCTGGAAGAAGAATGCGACTTGCTGATCCCCGCCGCCATGGAAGGGGTCATCCATATGGAAAACGCTCCGCGCATCAAAGCCAAAATGATCGCCGAGGCGGCGAACGGACCCGTCACCTTCGGTGCCGACGCCATTTTAAGGCAAAAGGGAGTGGTGATGATTCCCGATATTTTTCTCAATGCAGGCGGGGTGATTGTCTCTTACTTCGAATGGATCAAGAACCTGTCGCACATCCGGTTTGGCCGCCTCACCCGCCGCCATGAGGTCAGCCAGAACGATCTTCTGCTCCAGGCCATCGAATCCAACGGCCATAAAATCCCGACTGAACTTGCTGAGAAACTATGTCATGGTCCCAACGAATTGGATCTGGTCCGCTCCGGGTTGGACGACACCATGCGGATGGCCTTCCAGCAGATCCGTGACCGCTACTGGTCCCACGACAAGATCGAATCCTACCGCATCGCCGCCATGGCCATGGCCATTGAAAAAATCGCCCTCAGTATCCAGGAACGCGGCGTGTATCCTTAAATCGGCAACCCCCCCCTTCTTCGCCTCCAAAAAATTCCAAGGCCGCGGGCAATAATGCTATAGTACCGCCAGAAACCCTTATCCTGTCCTCGAGTCGATCATGTCCAGCCCAACCGGAAAAACATCGCAATACGAAGCCAGCGGCGTCAGCCAGAGTGGTGCCGAGACCGCGCTGGACGGTATCCTCAAACACGTTCTGCCGACACGCAAGTTCAGCGAACGCTATCCCCTGAAGGCCGATATTGGTTACTTCGCTAACGTCATCGATCTGGGCAACGGCGAGGGCATCGCCTTCTGCACCGATGGCGTCGGTACCAAGGTGATCGTCGCGGAGTTGATGAACCAGTACGACACCCTCGGTATCGACTGCATCGCAATGAACGTGAACGATCTCATCTGCGTTGGGGCGCGGCCGGTGAGTATGGTGGACTACATCGGCTGTTCGCACACCGACCCGAAAGTGTTCGAGGAGTTGGGGCGCGGCCTCGCCGAAGGGGCGCGGCAGGCAGAAATCAGTATTTCCGGCGGGGAAATTTCGCAGGTGAAGGAGATCATCAAAGGGATCGATCTCATCGGCGCCGCCATCGGTCATGTGAAACTCGACCAAATCAACACCGGCCAGAATATCCAACCCGGCAACCTGATCCTGGGACTCGCCGCCAGCGGGGTGCATTCCAACGGCCTGACCCTGGCGCGTAAAGTTTTGTTGGGCGAAACGTTGGAGGAGCAAAAGGAAAAGGTCAACCAGTACGAAGAATCTCTGGGCCGTACGCTCGGTGCGGAACTGCTGGAGCCGACAAAAATTTACGTTCAACCGGTAATGAAAATGCTGGAAGCGGGGATTGATATTCGGGCCATGGTGCATATTACCGGCGGCGGTCTCACCAACCTCACCCGCGTGCAAACCGACAATATCCGTTTTGTGATTGATCCTTTACCCGACTTGCTAACGGTATACGAGTTGATTCAGGAAGAAGGTGGGATCAGCGATGCGGAGATGTACGAAGTGTTCAATATGGGCACCGGCTTCTGCGTGATCGTCGACCACGCCAACGACGCCGATCAGGTCCACTCCATCTGCAAAGAATATGGCATCTCCTGCCACGGCATCGGCCAAGTGGAACCTTGGACCGGCAAGGAAGTGTTCATCCCCTCCAAAAACCTGAAGAGTTCCGGTTCGGGGTTTACTCTTATTTAATCTGAGCATTAATCTGTCATTCTGAGAAGGTGAAGCTAGCCTGTCCTGAGCTTGCCGAAGGAAAGAATCTGGGTTTTCTTCTGTTCTGCCCCGTCACATAAAAATTCCAACCTTGGATCCTTCGCTAACGCTCAGGATGACAATATTTGGGTCTTATTCTATTCGAGGGCGGGGTCGATGTCGGGCAGGTCGGGATCAGATCAACTGCAGGAAAGGACCGACAGTTCATCCGGATTGAACAGTGGTGAATTCTGGAGATGGGGTTGAATTGTTTCTTCTTTCTTTATTTTTTTCTGGAAGAAGGATGACAAACGAGGTGCCTTTGTTGGGTTGGCTGACTACGTGAATGGACCCGCCGTGGCGGTCCACAATTCTTTTGCAGATAGCAAGTCCCATGCCGGTGCCTTCAAATAGAGTGCCGTTGCCGGCTCTTTCAAAGGGATGAAAGACCAGGTTGATCTGGTGGTCCTCGATGCCGATTCCGTTGTCTTTGACCATGATTTCCCAGAACCCGTCACGCAACGGTCGGCTGGTTATCTCCACTACCGGGGGGATGTCTTTCTGATGATATTTGAGGGCGTTGCTGATCAGGTTTTGAATCAATTGCCGCATTTGTGTGGCATCCGCTTCCAGCGTCGGTAGCTTTTGTTTGTCGATATTAACCTTGGCATTTGTATGGATGATCCGGGCTTCCAGATCGTCAATCACTTCCAGAGTCAGTTTGTGCAGATCCACGGGTTGGAAGGGCTGGGCGCCGGAAGAAACGCTGGATAGTTTCAACAAGGCCTCGATAAAGCCCTGCATCCTACGCGCCGATCTCCGCAGGCGATCCAGGTAATCCAGGCTTTTGGTTTCCTTTTTAGGAATTTGTTCTTCTAGCCGGTCGCCGAACATCACGATCTTGCGTAAAGGTTCCTGCAGATCATGCGAAGTGACGGCAGCAAAATCCATCAGCTCCTGGTTGCTTCGTTTTAATTCTTGGGTTCTTTCCTCGACCCGTTCTTCCAGAAGGACACTGTAGTTTCGCAACTGGCGGTTGGAAATGCTTAACAGTTCTCGTTCGTGGTCCAGGTCTTCACGGAGCCGTTCGGTTTGTTGCAACTCGCGTCGCAGATTTTCGGATAAGGTGCCGATCAGCCACGCCGCCAGGATCAGAAATCCTCCCCATACCGCAAGATTGAGGTTGGCTTGGAGGGAATTGCTGACCGAGTAATATTCATTTTTGTTCGACAGGATGAATACCCAAACAAGAAGGATGGCAAAAAACGCCCCCAGCACGGCAAATCGCTTGCCGATGTAGTATCCCGCCAGCACGACCAAAAGGTAAAAGAAATCCAGAAAAGCGATTTTGTCGTAGACAAAGTAATTGACGAAAACCGTCCCCGCTAATATAGAGAGGATAATGGCATCCTGGACATGTTTCTGTAGGTATTTTTTGAGAGAGTTCACTATATTACATTAGAATTAATTGTAAATTTATTATAAAGGTATAAGTCTTTGATAAAAACGAGTTTTTTGAAAAAATAGAGCGATTTTCAATTTGTCGGTTACCCTAAAGTAGGTGGGCTTAGCTCTAAGAAGTTGATTTTCAACTCTTTTGAAAAAACTTGGCGAGGAAGACAATAGCCACGGCAATGGGGGCGATATATCGCACGACGAATTCCCAGTAGGCCGCCCAGTGGAACTCGGTTTCGTGCCGCTCGATTTCCAGGTGGGCCTCTTTCGTGCCCCAGATCCAGCCGACGAAAATGGCGGTCAGCATGCCACCGATGGGGAGTAGGTAATTGGAGGCAATGTTGTCGATATGATCGAAGAACGTCATGCCGAGCAGTTTGGCATCCGCCAACAGGCCGAAGGAGAGTCCCGACGGAATCCCCAGTATGAAAATTACCCCTCCCATGACCAGCACGGCTTTTTTGCGTTGCCATCCTTTCTGGTCGATGAAATAAGCCACCACCACTTCCAGCAGGGAAATCGCAGAGGTCAACGCTGCAATGGCCAGCAGTCCGAAAAAGATGATCGACGCTATCCAGCCGAAAGGCATTCCGGTAAACACGGCCGGGAGCACACTGAACACCAGACCGGGACCCTCGGTCGGTTCCAGTCCCATGGCGAATACTGCAGGAAAGATCACCAAGCCAATCAACAGGGCGATCAGGGTATCGAACAAAACCACGTAGAGGGTAGCGGAAGTCAAATTCTCTTTGGCGGGCAGGTAGCTTCCGTAAGTGATCATGGCGCCCATGCCGAGACTGAGCGAGAAAAACGCCTGACCCATGGCCAGCAATACCGAATGGCCGCTCAGTTTGCTGAAGTCGGGATACAGGTAGAACTTGAGTCCTTCCATGGCGCCATCCAGCGTCAACGCGCGGATCATGAGAAGGACCAGCATCACCACCAGAGTCGGCATCAGAATGTCGCAGGCTTTTTCGATACCGCCATGCACGCCTCTGATGACAATGGCAATGGTTAACCCCATGAACAGAGCATGGTAGAACATCACCTCACCGGTATTGCCGATGAAGCTGCCGAAGAATTTACCGGCATCGGCGGGATTGGTGAACTGGTCCAGGGAATGCGTCAGGGCTTTGACCACGTAAGCGATCGTCCATCCCCCGACTACGCCGTAAAAGGACAGGATGAGGAAGCCCGCGAGTACTCCCATGAACCCGATGCCCACCCAGGGCGTGCCAGGTTTGAGTTGTTGAAAAGCGCCGACGGGATTGAGACTGGTTTTGCGTCCAACGGTAAACTCGGCCAGCATGATGGGCAGACCCACCACGGCGATGCAGATCAGATAAACCAGGACAAACGCGCCGCCGCCGTTTTGTCCGGTAATGTAGGGAAACTTCCAGACGTTGCCCAGGCCGACGGCGGAACCGGAAGCGGCCATAATGAAACCCATCCGGGTGGCCCAGAGCCCTCGTTTGTGGTTCGATTCAGTCATCATGATTCAGTATAACGGCGAATATACGATGGGACAAGCTATTGAAAGATAGGCTATTCATTGTCGGGTGATGCGGTGGAGAAACCGGCGTGACGCTGGCCGGGCAGCGCCCGGAGGAATTTTCACAGGAGCGTCAGGGCCAAATTGAAGGGTGACTTCCACCAGTCGAGGTTTTAAATTACCTGCGGAGGTACTCCGCTATAATCAGAACAGCCGAATGATTCATGGGCAGGAACTGCCGGAGGAAAGTTGACTTGAACCCCAAAGACCACCTGAAAAAAATT
>JAUVMD010000200.1 GCA_030600405.1 Nitrospirota bacterium | reverse complement strand
GCCGCTGGCGGATCAATTCGAATTGCCAATGGATGTAAAATATTTAACGGAAGAGTAATCAAAATCGGCCTTCCAAAAAGCATTTTAGGTAAGTTTCAAGTAATGGAATATTTAAGGTCTTTTCTGGCGGGAAGAATGGCTTTTTCCATAATCAATGGCTTGATCATCATTTCCGGGGCCTTCGGAATTTTCAAAAAAGACAAAGTGATTGAAATCGGAGGTTATAAAAAAGGTTCTGTGGGAGAAGATATGGAGCTAATCATGAGACTCCATGCCCATTTAAGGGAAAAGAACGAACCCTACAATATTACATTTGTCCCCGACCCTGTCTGCTGGACGGAAGCCCCGGAAAACCTTAAAGTGTTGGGCCTACAAAGAAAACGGTGGCAAAGGGGGTTATTGGAAAGTTTGCTTGGTAACAAAAGAATTTTTCTAAATCCGAGGTATGGAATTATAGGCTTGGTGGCGTATCCGTTTTTTTTGATTGCAGAAGGGTTTGGTCCTTTAATTGAAGTATTTGGATTCATCTTATTTATTGTGACCTGGAATTTCGGCATGGTCGCTTACCCTCTTATTTATTTATTTATCTTAGCCACAATCGTTCTCAATATTTTACTTTCCATTGGATCTATCATTTTTGAGGAAATGACCTATCAGCGGTACCCAAAAACCTCCATGATAATCAAGCTGATTGGGCTCTCGTTTATCGAAGTATTTTTATATAGACCTTTGACAGTCTGGTACAGATTGTTGGGCATTTTCGAGTATTTTACGGGCAAGAAAGGTGGATGGGGGAAAATGGTTCGAAAAGGGTTTTAAATCACTCCTGACCGGTTTTTGCGCTAAACATTACTCACGCATTTAAAAGTCAATAACCATGCTTGGTTTAGAAGAACTCAGAAAACCTTGTAGCCGTCTGAAACGTGACCCCGCGGGTTCCAAAGGAGGCGCCCTTGCGCTGGCCTTTTCCTGCATTTTTTTTGTTTTCTGTGTTTTTCCTTCTATGTCTTGGGCGGTCGACCCCGAAGCGTTAATACGTGCCGGCTTAATGGAAAAGGCCCGTCAAATCAGCTGGCAGGGAAAATACCAGGAGGCCGCCGCTATTTACCAACAACTGATAAAAGAAAATCCTGAGGATATTGAAGCCTTACTGGGTCTTGCGCGGGTTCTGAGCTGGCAGAAAAAATATCCGGAGTCCGTCGCCATCTACCAACAGGTCCGCGAGTTGCGGCCCAATCTCCCGGATGGCGAAATTGGTCTCCTGCGCCTGAAGGCCTGGCAGGGGGAGCACTCCGCTGCTGAAGAGGGGCTTAAAGCGCTTCTTGCGAAGTATCCCGAACGTTTTGACATCTTATTCCTGCTGGGCCAAGTCACCGCGTGGCAGAGGAAATTCGAAGAAAGCGTGGCTTACTTCAGGAAGCTTCTCGAACTTTATCCAGACAATGTGGAAGCCATTAAGGGATTGGCCAACACCTATAAATGGATGAATAATACAAATGAGGGTGTAAAGCTATATGCAAAGATTCTAGAAAAGGACCCCAATAATGTGGATGCGCTTATGGGTACCGGGATTCTGTACAGCCAGGCCGGCAAAAATAAAGAAGCCATAATTTATCTTGAAAAGGCAAAAATCCTGGCTCCGGACCGGGCGGACGTTCGCGCCATGTTGGGAACACTTTACAGCTATAACGCACAGTTGGATGACGCGGTGACCGAACTCCAGAAATCGGTCGCCTTGGAGCAAGGGAATATAGGCAATTATATCATCCTGGGGCGTATCTTCCGGTGGCAACACAAGAAAGAGGAATCCATAAAACTTTATCAAAAAGCCCTTGAGCTGGATCCAAGAAATACAGAAGCCATGGTGGGGCTTGGGAGAGCCTATCTTAATGATGACCGGTGGGATGAGGCTGAGGAATTATTTTTAAGAGCCCAGGATATTGATCCTAATAATTTGGATGCGAAAGATGCATTGAAGCAGTTGAGACGATTCAAGGCTCCGGAGGCAAATATAAGATATAACTTTCTGGAATCCCGATTGCACGATCCGAACAGGGGACGAATCGATTCAACCTTTATAGATCACCGGGGAACTCTGGAAACCTTCTTCAAGCTTTCGCCCAAAACCACACTTCAAATTCGTTACCAGCATGCACAGAGCAAACAACTCGGCCTTTCAAATACTACCACTAATTTTAATGTCAACACCGATACAGCCTCTCTTGGATTGAACCAGAAACTGCCTTCCAATTTCAATATGCGGTTTCGAGCCGATCTATCCCGAATCAGTAATAACGATAGCGCCAACAACACTTCGAATTTACTGGAAACAGAAAATGATTTTGCAGGGTATTTTATTTTAACGAAAGAATATCGCAGGCATTTATTGCGGTTTACTCTTGGCCGGGAATTGTTTGTGAATGCGAACGTTGGATTTTCAACTATTGAAGATATTAATACCTATTCGGTTTCATATGATGCGGGGATATCGAAATTCTTCTCGACATTGGTGCTTTTATCATTGAGCGATAACTCGACTTTCAATAAGCTTAAACAAGATCATGCATTTCGGGCAAGATACCGGCTACCCAAGTATCAAAAAATCGAATTCGAATACCAGTTCCGATACCTATCCAATCCCGACACCTATAGAAACACCATTGGAATCAACTTTCAAAACCAGATAAGCAGAAACTTCCGCTATGAGGCAAGATATGCTTTCACAGCCTCTAACAGCAACTTTGACTTTGAAGACTTTAATCGAAATACAGTAAAACTGTTCGTTTCATGGGACATCAATTCCTGGTTGGCCTGGAGCACCGATGCCATTGCAAGTGTTTATCGCTTAAACGGGGAAAACGACTATGTTTTAAACCTCCAGACGTATCTCACCATCAGGTTTTAAAGATATTGGGTTGTAAAAGATATGAAACTCAAAAGTCATAATCTCTCAAAAGTTCAAGGATTGGCATTGGGCCTTATTTTTTGTTTCCTGCCGCATTCTGCTTTCGCATGCGACCTCTCTCCCATAGAAAATAAAACCATAATGAGTTTGGAAAAGATTTACGTCGAATCCGGACCCGGGTTAGATTTTACTCTGGTAGGGAAAAGCCTGTTGGTAGACCAAAGTCTTCAGAAAATCAGTAAAACCCGCTTGGAGATTTCTTCTCCCGTAAAAAAAGCGTTCCTCATTTGGTCCGGGGAAGTTAAAGAGCAAAATAAAAATGCCGGAAAGATTCATTTTCTTGGACCCAAAAACAAGTCGCATAAGATCACCGCTCAACACCTATGGAAAAAAAATTCCACGGGAATCCTTTATTCGGCAGCGGCGGATGTCACCCAATATGTCACCGGCAGCGGTTCCTACGGGGTGAAAAACCTTTCCTCAGATGTGGTGAATCCTGGCGGGAAGGACCCCTATTCGGTGGCCGGGTGGGCCTTGGTGGTCGTGACTGAGGATCGGAGTAGTGAAAAGATCCATTCCGTGACTTTCCTAGCGGGCCTTCAAGTTCTCAAGCCCGGTGAAATCTACGATCTCCCTCTAACTCCTTATTTACCAATAGAATTCATGGTACCCAGCTCCATTGGTATCATTGGGGGTCACGGCCGGGCGGGCAACGGCTCGGGAAACCTTTTAAATGGCAAAGCCATTTCCAGTAAAGATGATTGGAATAGTTCGGCAGGCAAATTCTGGGATGTTGATCTTTTCCGGTTAAACCTTGATACTGATAATGTAGTTTTAAAAGGAAAAATGGCACTCACTATCGATCCTTTATTACAGTGGTTATACCCTATAGGGGTTGTATTAGAATTAAGGACGCTGAATAAAAAGGAAAAATGATCTATGAAACATTTATTTGAAAAACCAGTCAATTTTGTTCTTGTGACCGCATTTTTGGGGGCGGTTTTATTTTCATCCTTGACCTTGGGGCCCATTGGAATGATATCGGTTGCCGAGGCACATCATAAGCCTGGGCATGATTGCGGCGGATGCCCCCCCCCTCCGACGGTTTCCGAGCTTCCCATTCGATATATGGTTCCCGGTGGTTTAGCCCTGATTTTGGTATCAGGGGGTATCGTTTATCTAATGCGAAATCGGAATAAGAAACCCACCCTGGAAGCATGAAGATTGCTTTGGCCCTGAT
>JAUVMD010000250.1 GCA_030600405.1 Nitrospirota bacterium | reverse complement strand
TCAATTTCACACTGCCCGCCCGAAGCCACTTCATGATGGTGACATTCCATCTGGATGCCCACCTTTTCCATCAGCAAGGTCATTTCGGTTCGAATATCGTTCAGGCTGTCGGTGGGAGAAACCGGGAAATACCCTTCCTTATAGCGGGGTTTGTAACCGAGGTTGGGGCCTTCATCGCGCCCGGTGTTCCAGTTTCCCTCGCTCGAATCGACATAATAAGCGGCATGGTTGACATCCGACTCATAGCGAACGTCATCAAACACAAAAAATTCCGGTTCCGGGCCAAAATATGCGGTGTCACCGAGTCCCGTCGATTGCAGATACGCCTCGGCCTTCTGCGCGATGTTGCGGGGATCGCGGGAGTATTTTTCCTTGGTGATGGGGTCCACAATGTTACCGATCATACTTAAGGTCTGCGCTTTGGTGAACGGATCCATGACGCCGGTGGCGGCATCGGGCATCACCAGCATGTCACTGGCATGGATGGCCTGCCAACCACGGATGCTGGAGCCGTCGAATCCCAACCCCTCCTCAAACATGTGCTCCACCAACTCACTGATGGGTACCGAGAAATGCTGCCACGTCCCCAGAAGATCCATAAATTTCAGATCCACCATCTCGGTGTTGTTCTTCTTCGCAAAATCGATTACCTCTTTCGGTGTCATTAGGCTCGCTCCTCACTTCCCATAAATTTTTTAAAAATAAATCTAATATATATTCACTTATCCAGAAACAAAAATTTGTCCGATACGGAAAATCAAATTATTTAAATGGCGTCTTCGCCACGCTCGCCGGTTCTAATCCGAATGGTCTCTTCCAAAGAGGTGACGAAAATCTTGCCATCCCCAATCCGTCCGGTTTGAGCGCTTTTAATAATCGCGTTCACAACCTCGTCCAGTTGGTTATCGGTGATAACAATTTCCAATTTAATCTTGGGAAGAAAATCGACCACGTACTCGGCGCCACGGTATAGCTCAGTATGCCCTTTTTGCCGGCCGAATCCTTTGACTTCGCTGACCGTAATTCCTTTAATACCGATTTCGTTCAACTTGTCTTTGACTTCATCAAGTTTGAATGGCTTGATCACGGCTTCCACTTTTTTCATTGGAAATCCTCTCAACTTTAAAAATTAATTATTTATTGCCGGGGTGCTTGTTTCCAGGTTCCCGCCGAAACCCCGCCCCTGTTCAATCTAGAAAAGGGTGTATCCTACTGAATTTTTTGTGATGAAGCAGGAACTTTAACGTATTTCCTGCTTAAGAACCACAAAATTTTTATTTCAAGCCACCAACACCTGAGCGGGTCCCATAATAGTATCAAGTTTCATGCCAATCAGAGGGCGCAGGCCTGAAAACAGGGATGCCAAAAATCTATTTAAAATCAAATATTTAAGATGCTTTTGGAAGCGGAGCATGGGGGTTCTGAAATAAGAGAGGAGAAATACTGCTTCTTAATTGAACATCATAGGAGGAGTTGGCTAAAAAATATGCACTTAAGGCCGCTCACAGGCTTGCGTGATTTGATTCAGGAGATCGGTCAACTCGTCCTGTTTTTGCCGAATGGTTTCCTTGTCCGCGTCCGGAGGAACTGTTATAGGCGGACCATAATTCAAGGTAACTTTTGAAAACGGGAGAGGCAGGATGAACTTGTCCCAGCTGGGAAACTCGTATTTAGGTTGAGCGTCGTAGGTCAGGGTATACACCGGAGCGCCGGTCATGCGTGACAATTGTATCGACCCGGCCTGAGCCACTTGCCGGGGCCCTCGGGAACCGTCGGGAATCAAGACCACTTTTAAATCTTGCTTTAAAAGACTGATGCACTCGCGCGTCCCAGGCAGGGTTCTTTTGAACGAAGAGCCGCGAACCACTTTGTAACCGAACATCTTGCCAACATTGGCGAGCAAGTCTCCATCTTTACTGGGGCTGACCAGCATGTGGTACTTATGCAATCCCCGAAAATGATAAAAAATATAAAACAGATGGGAATGCCAGAAAGTATAAATGGCCTTCCCCGGTTTTTCGCGGAGGTCGCGCTCGATTTCCGGATTTAAAATTTTCTTTCTGAGAGTCATGCACCAAAGGTGAATGAAAATCCATACGATGGGGGGCAGGATAGAATTAAACAAAAATGCTTTCATTGCGAACCGGAAGAAAGGTTCATGGAGTCCGCCATACTCCGGGCAATACGCGCCACCACCCCCGGTGTCCCGAGGGATTCGCGAACCTTCTGCAGTTTCTCCCTCACCGCCCGGGCTTGTTCCGGATCCCTTAACACCTTCAGGATCTCGGTGGCGATCCGTTCCGCCGTTACCTGCTTGTTCAGCAGTTCGGGTACCACTTCTTCTCCCGCCACGATGTTGATCAGTCCGAAGTGGGTATAATGCGCTACAAATCGGACGATGAAAAAGGTGAGGGGATGGACCTTGTATATAATCACCATGGGAACGGTGAACAGTCCCGCCTCCAGCGTAGACGAACCGGAAGCCATGATGAGCGCGTCACTGCAGTTCATCACGTCATAGTTTCTCCCGGTCAGCATCTTGATACTCAGAGGATTCTCTCCCAGCCGCTTGCGGATCAATTCGGGGTCGATGCTATCTGCCACCGGCATCAGGAACTGGCATTGCCCCAATTCCCTTTGAATGATCCGGGCGGAGTCCACAATATCGTCCAGCAGGTAATTGATCTCGTTCATGCGGCTTCCCGGCAGCAGACCCACGGTTTTGACGGCAGAATCTAATCCGAATTCTTTTAACGCTTCTTCACGCGACAATTTTGGTTTTACAATATCGATAAAGGGGTGGCCCAGGTACTCGACATCGACCCGGGCTTCGCGGTAAATCGCTTCCTCGAAAGGCAGGATAACGTACATTTTTGTCACGGTTTCGCGAATGGTATTCACGCGGCCTTTGCGCGAAGCCCACACCTGTGGACTGATATAAAACAGCGCCGGGCAATTCCATCGTTTGCATACTTTGGCGAGCTTTAAATTGAAAAAAGGATAATTGATCAGAATAGCCGCGCGGTATTTTCCCTTGGCGATTTCGCGTGACAGTTTGCGGTAGATTTCCAGGTGGTGCCACAGTCCGTTCAAAAATTCGAACAGGCCCATGCCCCCCATGCGATCGATATCGTACAGGGTGTGGACGCCGGCTTCCTGCATATGTTTCCCGCCGATGCCTTCAAACCGAAGTTGAGGCTGTTGGGCTTTCAAAGCCCGCACCAGATGGCCGCCATGCAAATCGCCGGACGCTTCTCCGGCAACGATCAGAATTTGATCCGAATCTGAACTGGCCAATGGGATTCCTCAACGACTAGAGATTGTTTTCAACGGATGCGTTTAGGGACCTGGACGAATACTCCGGTCAAATGCACACAATGGAAATGCCTGCCCGGTCGGCCTGCTCCACCACCTT
>JAUVMD010000108.1 GCA_030600405.1 Nitrospirota bacterium | reverse complement strand
GGAGAGGAGTTAATCGCTTTAAAGGTCGGATTTTGTTTGGGAGAGCCCGGTGTTTATATTAAAATCAGCTTCATCAATATAAATCCTGAATACTTTCATCGGTTGAAATTCTTTTAAGAAGAGACCATGAGCGCATCGAATCCGGTTGAAGACAGTATCAAGCATTCCATCAAGAAAAATGGTTTTCCGGGGCAGGTGGTGCGCCTGCCGTTCAAGCCGGTCTACGACAGTTGCAAGAAGAATGGCACCGCGCTGGCCGACGTTCTGGCCCATTTGAAGGCGGAGAGCATTCTCGGGTCGATGGCAGGGGATTACATCGTGTTCCGCTCCCCGGAAAAAGCCGCAGAAGCGGTAAAGGCCAGGGAGGCCGCTCCCCAAGAGGATTCCGGTGCGGATGATTCGTCCTGGTGGAGCAAGCTCCCCGGATTAGCCGATCTGCCGTCCAAGGCCAGGGAAGCAATGGCTAAAATGACTCCAGAGCAATTGGCTGAGATTAAAAAACGCGTCGAAAACATGAGTGACGAGGAAAAGAAAAATATCCTTAATATGATATCGCAGTTTAAAAATCCTTTTAAAGGCAAATAAGAATAGGAAACGCTGATGCTGATATTTGCGAAAGATATTTCCGAACGGGACCATAAGCACAGCCGGGAGGCTGAAAACCCGGCGTTGCGCGAGTATATGGAATACCAGCGCAAGTTGTTTCCCTATACTGTCATTCGGGCGGGACTGGATTTGGCCTACAAGGAACTGGACGATATCCTGAACTATATTGACAACGACTCCCAGAAACCGGAGGGCTCGATGCGCGAGGATTATCCGTCCGACATCCCGGATTGGTACCGCCAGCAGTTTCCCTGGTCGGGGTCGTTCATGGCAATGGAGGACATGCATTCCCTGCTGGTCATGTTGATCAAGGCGATGGATTCCTTTCGCACGTATGAGAAGGCCAGTACCTATCATTGGACCGTTTTGTACGACTCCACCCGAAATATAGTGAAAGTCTATAACGAACTGTTGAGCGCAGATCCCGCACACGCCCGGGATATTCAGTTGAGCCAGGGGGTGGAGGTGAACTTTGAGGATTTCATCAACAACTACTGGCCGCATCTGGAGTTCATGATTCTGTCCAAACCTGATTTCGCCCATACCCGGCTGATGGAGCGGGTTCAGCAGGTGGAAGATTTCGTTAAAGAACGCATGGCCGAGGGGGAGGCGCCTCTGGCCGTCCTGGAACAGGCTGGAAAACAGTATGGCCTTGATCCGGCGACTCTGCCTCTGTTACGACGCGATCCGATCAGCCCCGATTTGGCTGCCCTGGCAACTATTTCGTTGAAAGAATCCCCCTTTGAATCTCTATATCAAGCAATCTCGAAAGGCGACGACTTGCCGTATCTCGGGTTGTCCCATTTGGACGCGGAATATGAAAAAAATTTCAACCTGATCCGTAGCCAAACTCCGGCTTAACGGTTGAATTTTGGCGAGTAAAAAACCTCAGATTTCCGATGTTCGCGCAAGGCGTTTTTTACAATTTACAAAAGGAAGATGGACCTTTACTCTGAAGAACAAGTTACAGACATGGTGATGAAGGAAACGGGATGGAGAAGATTCTACAAACCTTAAACATGTGTGATTTCTGTACGCATGAAATAAAAAGTTGTGGTGCGGAGCCCATACTCAGCCAGGCCGTGACTCTGAATAATGGTTCCCAATTGAACTCGCAGAAGGCAGTTGTAGCCTGCGACAAATATGAAAGCCCCATCGAAATATTGAAGAAAAAGTTTCACTAGGAAAGGCTTCTGCTTTTCCTGATTTTTTTTGGGAAATGATGATAATGAAGTTCAATCCATTTCGGCATGTTTTTTAAAGAGGCTTAAAACAGCAATTTTTATTTTAATATTTACAGTTACTTTCTATATTTAAATATATGCTTTATTTAATGTTTCAATGTTGTGACAAAACGATAACTTCGCTGTGATATTGAGTAGTTAGACTGGTTCTGATACGAGGTGAAAGGTTATACCACGATTTGGAATTTAGGAAGAGAAGAGGTGTAGGAAATGAAAGAGCAAAATAAAAAAGAACTGGCAGAGTTCTTATGGCTGGAAATCAACAGGGCCATCATTAACTCAAACAGCGTTCGTAATTGTCTCAAGATTTTGAAGCAGATGGACATGTTGGATTTTCTCTGCCAACACGATTATATTTTGGACGGCAAAAAACTGGTCGAGAAGCTATTGGATGAACCCCAACAGCTGAATGAACCGGAGGACGACACCCCGGAAAATTCCATGGCAGTATTTTTGGAGGATGAAGCCGCTGTTCCTTGCAGTAATAAGGAAGTAGATTTATCCAAAGGGGTACTTTCCAAGCAATTAATTCGAGCGTACGGTTTCTGCAAGAATTGAGAAACCAGGCGTTTCACATAATGTTTTGCCGAGAGCGGTTCTGCTCCTTGGCGGAAGCATAAAAAGTGACTTCCTTTGTTAAAGGCCGGCGAGTATTGCCTGTCTGAAGGGCCCGGACGGTTTATCCGTTCGGGCCTTTCATGTTACAATCCCAGCATTAATGATCTTTGTCCTTCCCTGATTCTCCTGACCATTCACTTAAATTCATGACTTCCCCAAAGCCTTCATTCCCGCATCGCTTTCGCTTGCAAGGCACCGATGGTATTCGCCGGGAAGTGCGTCCGTTCAACGATCCCGCACTGAAAGGCCTGTCTCCGCTCCAGGCTTTTTTGGACCAGGGGGTGATCACCGACGAGTTCATGGAGCGCTACGTCTATGCCCACGTGATTTCGTTGGTCCGCGACCGGCAACTCAAGCGCGGCGATTCCTTTGCAGTCGGCTGGGACCCGCGCGATACCAAGGGGAAATACACCGGGGCGGTGGTCCGGGGCATTCGCAAAGCCGGAATCAACGCCTTGGTGATGGGGGTGGTGCCGACACCCCTGGCGCCCATGTACATGCTGTACCAGCAGGCTGGAGGAGCGTTCATGGTCACCGCCTCGCACAATCCGAAAGACCAGAACGGGATTAAAATCTTCCTCGCTTACCGGGGAATGAAACTCCTGCCGGAAAACGATATCACTTTGACCCGCACCCTCTTGTCTCTCGGCTCCATCCGCAACAAACCCTTAAAAGGCAAACGGATCGATAAAAGGAAAGACGCTCTCGATTTGTTTCGGCGTTTTTCGCTGGACGAGGAAAATTCCTGGTCCCGAGATGTCTCGTTTCAGGATATTATCCTGGTGGTGGACCCGGCACGCGGGGCGCTCACCGGCATTGCGGCAGAGGTGTTCAAGAAGGCCGGATTCAGAAAAGTCATCGAGCTGAACAACCGCCTGGATGGCGACGTCAACCTGCGAAGCGGCGTGGCCGACTTGGAAGGCTATAAAACCATCTCCCGCAATATGACGGTTAAAGGTTCCGGAATGTTCGCAAGACACGCCGCCATCCTGAAATTATTCGAGCTGGGCAGGAAACATAAAAGCGAGTTGCGCTCGGGAAAACTCCGTCTCAGCGGGGCGGTGTTCGATGCCGACGGCGACCGTTTTTACCGCCTGGACTATCATCCCAACAAGGACTGTCTGCTAGTGTTGAGCGGTGACGAAACGGCGTACCTGCAGGCGGAATACCTGATGAAGCGCGATCCCGAAAAATACAAAGGCACGGTTTATATCAATACCGTCGAAAGCGATCTCAATACCTTGCGGGCGGTGGCCCGGCTGGGATTCAAACCGCAGTTGTCCCCTGTCGGTGACAAATGGGTGCTATTGCGCATTGCGTTGTTGATTATTGAGACACGGTTGAAAGGTTTCAAAGGAGCCAAAGCCTCGGCCCTGAAAAAACGATTGGCGCGATTGAAAAAATCCGATGCCCTGGATGTGTCGAACCTGCAGAAACTGGAGGCACAAATTGATTGCGCGCGCATCGGTGACCATGGTTTCAGGGATTTCCTCTTCGCAGTGGGAAGTGAGGAGACGGGTCACAACATCACCCTGGGTTGGATGGAGGGGGCGGAGGAGGGGCGTCTAGCGGTATTTTTCGGCAACGGGTTGAAAAGTGCGCTCAACACTTTTGCGGCCTCCCAGTTTCTTCTGGCAGACAAGCTGGCGGCAAAATATTATGCGAAGCTGGAGCGGCCGTTTGCTCCGGGGTTCAAGGGCACCCGCTATGTTTATTACATTCATCAGGAAAAATTCTGTAACGGCTCCGCCGTCTGGCACCGGGTTCGCAAATGTATTTTGCAGGCCGGACGAGAACGCGGTTACCGAAGCCGGGTGATCCCGTTCCGGGAGGACAAAGATATGTTGTATATCTCTCTGGCTTCGCCCAAGGGGAATCAGGCGGGGGTGTTCGTCCGCAATTCCGGGACGGAAAACAAGATCAGCGTCAACCTGCGCGGAGCCAAATCCGATGCCGCCTCATTAAAAGCGATCGGCGAGCAGGCGGTTCGTGTCCTCTTTACAACCCTTAAAAACCAGGATAGCCATCATTATAAAATAGAGTTGGATCTCCTCAGCCGCATCGCCGCCCAACCTCTGAAGGAGACACAAGTTACCGGTTCAGCCCAGCGGGTATTGATGGAGATGGCGAAACAGAAGTTGGTGCAACCGTCCGCCAGAGGTTGGCGATTGACCCCTCTGGGAACATGGTATATTACCAGCGCGCCGGAGTGATGCCGGCACGTTCTGAAAACCGTATTCCGGTCATTGTGTGATGGATCTGAAAAACTTTTACGATCACCTCGACGAATTTGCCTACAAGCATTGGTTTGAGGGCATTGAAACGCCCTGGCAACCGCTGGATGTTCTTGCGCAATCCCTGCGCGATGTGGTCGACGGTTTATCGGATATCCGGGAGGTGCAGTCTCTCGACGGATTGACGCTGGCGGAGAACCATTCACTGCCCCGGTTAAACGAGCCGGCATGTTACGTCGAGCGGTGGGTGGAAATCGAGGGTCCCGTGCTTCTGAAACCGCTGGATATTTTTCTGGATAAAGGAACCGTGCTGGAGCCTTCGGCTATCATCAAGGGGCCGGCCCTCATTGGCAAGGGATGCGAGATTCGCCAGGGCGCGTACCTGCGCGGCAATGTGGTGATCGGCGATCATTGCATCATTGGCCACAACACCGAAATCAAAAACAGCATCCTCATGAACCACACCGAGGCCGGGCATTTCAATTATATCGGCGACTGCATCATCGGCAGTTTCGTCAATCTCGGCGCCGGGTCGCGACTCGCCAACCTGGAGTTCCGGTCACCTGAAAATAAAAGGGACATGCTTTTCCCGCGCATTCTGATGGAGGTGGAAGGCAAGGAAGTGGATACCGGACGTTCAAAGTTCGGCGCGGTGCTGGGCGATTATGTGGAAGTTGGATGCAACGCCGTGTTGTCTCCGGCAGTGCTGTTGGGCAAGGAGTCCTGGGTGTACCCCAACCTCACCGTGCCCAAAGGTTATTATCCCCCGCAAACCCGCCTCGCTCCGCAGGACCGCAAAATCAAGCCGAGAAAGCAATAAGGCCATTTCCTGATCCATTAGGGATACTCCTTGAGCGGTTTGACACGCCTGATAAAAGGTGATTTAATCGATGGCTCAATAGACGCGAGGGTGGCGGAACTGGCAGACGCGCTGGATTTAGGATCCAGTGGGCAACCGTGGGGGTTCGAAT
>JAUVMD010000072.1 GCA_030600405.1 Nitrospirota bacterium | reverse complement strand
TCCCAGGTCGAGCGATTTTTTGAGCACAAACCGGGTCTGCGGCATCGGGCCCTCGGCGGCATCGACGATCAATAGCACGCCGTTGACCATTTTCAGGATGCGCTCCACTTCACCGCCGAAATCGGCGTGCCCCGGCGTATCGACGATATTGATTTTATATTTCTGATAATGGATGGATGCGTTTTTGGAAAAGATGGTGATGCCCCGCTCGCGTTCCAGGTCGTTGCTGTCCATCACGCAGGACTCCATCACCTTGTCGTCGCGGAAGGTGCCGCCCTGCTTGAGAAGGCAATCCACCAGTGTGGTCTTGCCATGGTCGACATGCGCAATGATGCCGATGTTACGAATCAATTCACTACTCATAATTGTGGGTGTTTCCTCGATAGAAAAATGTGTCGGTGTGATTTGGAGAAGCCAGGGAGAGGATTCAACAAGAACCGGCAATAATACATAATTATACCGCAAATTCCAAGAAAAAACCGCCGGGCAAGGTCCGAAGGAAATTGAGCCTTTTCAACTTTGCCTATGGAAAACTAAGGGGATTGCGACAGGGAACGGATGTACCGGACCAACGCGTCGACCTGATGATCTGTAAAGTCCGCATATTTCGGCATCCCCGCGCCTTTGCCGTTACGGATCACATCCTTCAACTGAGTGTCCGTAATGGAATCCATGGTCTCATTTGAATATTTGTTTAAGATCTCTGGCCATAACGGGTAGTACAAATCCCGTCATTTGAGGATAAAACCAACCTCTCACTAAATCAAACCGTTTAAGGATCAGCAAGCGGTCGGCAGGGGCTCCCCTCCACACTTTTCGGGTGAATTGACCTATATGAATTGATAAGATGACTGCCATGCCTTCTAAAGTCGCCTTAGTCAACATGCCGTTCGGCTTTCATGTGTACCCGTCCATTCAGTTGGGGACGCTTTCAACTCTGCTGAAAACGCACGGCCACGACGTGAAAAGCTTTTATCTGAACCTCCATTTCGCCCACCAGATCGATATGGAGGTCTACAACAAATTGTGCGAGGAGCGGTTTCTGATCGGCGAATGGCTGTTCTCCCACACCCTGTTCGGCGAATCCCGGAAGAACCAGGAGTACGCGGAGCATTTCAAATCCCATCTTCAGAACATCAGCCAAAAAATAAACCGGCCCGTGTCGTTTTTGAACGATGTTAAAACTAAAATGGTGCCGGAATTTCTCAATTGGGCCTTAGATTCTGTAAATTGGGGGGATTACGGGGTTGTGGGCTTCACCTCTACCTTCAATCAGAACATCGCCAGCGTCTCCCTGGCCAAGCTGATCAAGGAAAAATACCCTGCCATTAAGATCCTATTTGGTGGATCGAATTTCGACTCGGAAATGGGCCTCGAGTATTTCCGCGTGTTCGAGTGGATCGATTACGTCATCTCCGGCGAAGCGGAAGATTCGCTTCCGGCATTGATGGAGGCGCTGGAGTCGGGCAGCCCGATTCCCAAAGGTGTGATCCACCGCATCGATGGCGACATCCGCCTCGAGGAAAGCCAGGAAAATTTTAACGACTTCAAGCAATACGGCCCGCCGGATTATGACGATTATATTGAGCAGATCAAGGAGATCGATCCCCAGTCCCCCCTGCTGGAGAATCCGATCATCCTGTACGAAACCGCACGGGGTTGCTGGTGGGGGGAGAAGCATCACTGTACTTTTTGCGGCCTCAACGCCTCGACCATGGAGTTCCGGGCGCGGTCCATGGAGCAGGTCCACGCCGATTTGGCCGACCTGTCCAAACGCTACAATAGCTACCGCTTCCGGCTGGTGGACAACATTCTGGAGATGAAATACATCGACGGAGTGTTCGGGGAGTTCGCGCAGAATAATTACGACCTGCAGTTTTTCATCGAGGTGAAGAGCAACCTCACCAAAGCGCAAATCAAGAACCTGGCCCACGGCGGGGTCAACGTGATCCAGCCCGGCATTGAAAGTTTCAGCACCAACCAACTGCAGGAAATGGACAAGGGCGTACGGCCTATACAAAATGTGTTCTGCCTAAAGTGGGCTCTGTATTACGGAATGGAAGTCACCTGGAGCATACTGACCGGCTTTCCAAAAGAAACCGATGCCGACTACCGCCAGCAAATCGACCTGATCAAATCACTAACCCACCTGCAACCGCCGATCTCGGTCGGTGACATCTGGCTGGAGCGGTTCAGCCCCTACTTCACGCGGCCCGACCAGTACGGTATCCGCATCACCGGTCCCGGCGTGGCGTATCCCTATGTGTACGACGGCGACACCATCGATCTTATGAAAGTGGCCTACGATTTTGAATTCGAATCCGACCTGAAAATCGACCCAGCCCTGGTAGAAGAATTGCACCAGACGGTGGCCCATTGGAAAGAGCGGCATCAATCCGAGAGCCTGCCCTACCTGATGTTCACCAAGTCGATGGACTTTGTCACGGTGTACGACGAGCGGTCGGCGGAGTATCCGGTAAAACTGCGGCTGGAGGGTGCGGCGGGTAAAGCCTTCGCGTTCTGCAGTGATGCGCCCCGAAACTTGGATCAGATACACGCGTATCTAAAGGAAAAGGGCCAACCCGTCAAGTCTGCCGAACTGGAAAGCATCCTCAAAGATTTGGAAGGCCAACGCCTGATGTACAGCGAACGCGGCAAATATCTAAATTTGGCCCTGCCCCACAACTCCAATCTCTAATTTTCCTTACATAAAAAATTCCATATACACCATCCAGGCAATCATGGAAAGAATCAGGACGGCGTAGCCGGTATGCACCCAGATGGTGAAAATGGGGTTTTCCCTACGCGGTTCTCTTGGTTCTATTTTTTCGTTATCGTTTGCCACGGTTCCTTTGTGGAGATAAAATACGAGATTGGCCTGGTCTTTAGTTACCAATCCAAATCCCCCCAGCCCCCTTCAAAAAGGGGAAGCAAACACTCCGTGTCCTCTGCGGTAAAGTGCTTGCTGACTGCCCTGATATATGGTGCCCCCGGCGCGATTCGAACGCACGACCCCCGGATTAGGAATCCGATGCTCTATCCTGCTGAGCTACGGGGGCTTATTCTTCAACTCTCTTACCTTATATAGCACTTCTCCCAAACACCTTCAATGTGACCTTTAGGTCAGCCTGAGCTTGTCTAGGTATGGCACCGTGTCTCCCTTCGACAGGTTCAGGATGATACTGTTACGCAAAGGTCTCCTTGTAATGGAGGCCAGGCACAGACCTGGGGCAAATTTCCTATGGGCGTGGCCCGGCGGGCCAAAACTTTGAATCCCCGCTTAATCTATTGAATCCTAAACCCAGTCATTATATGATGTTGCCATTCGCAGATTTAACCCAAGGAGTCTAAAAGTATGATCAGTGTACGTGCCAGCCAAATCTTTACCAATGAAATCGACGACGCGGTGGCCGCCAAAAAACAGTTGGATGCCGGGACGCCCTTCACCGAAGTGGTTGAAAAATATAGTACCTGTCCTTCCAAGCAAAACGGCGGCGACCTGGGATGGATGCCCGAGGATAGCGCCGGAGCCCTCATGGGGGATCTTTCCGAAATCAGTCAGGGTGCCCTCTTAGGCCCTCTGCACACCCCTTACGGCTACCATATTATAAAGATCACCGAAATCCGGGTGGAGGAAAGCGCGGAACCCATCGTATTCAATCCGGACACTGCCATGACGGAGGTCAATAAGGTACTGCCGGAAGTGCATACCCTGTTGTTCAAAAAGTTCCACATCGGCATGCCTGTTTCCGGGTACAAACCGGACGAGACCATTTTCACTGTCTGCGAGAAGCACGACAAAAAAATCGGCGAGGTGCTATCTCTGTTGAACCAGGAAGCCGGCGGCAAGCTGTTGCCCCTCATCACGCCGGAAGAGCTGAAATCCCAAATCGAATCCGGGCGCACCGATCTGGTACTGCTCGACATCCGGGAAAAGTGGGAGTACGACATCGCCAAAATCGAAGGCGCGACGTTGATCACCCGCGACAACTGTGAAAACGTTCTGACCACCACCCCCAAGGACCGGGAGGTCGTGTTGATCGACTGGAAGGGCGACCGCGCGCCGAGTTTCCAGAAGTGGCTCGGTGAGCGCGGCTTCACTAACGTCAAATGTCTCGAAGGCGGCATCGATGCCTGGTCGGAAAAAGTCAACACCCATCTGGCCCGTTACGATATCGACTCAGAGGACGACGACTACCGTTACGAGGATATTTTCGACGACCCCCAATAACCCACTGCCGAGGCCCCTGCTCATTGCATGAGTTCTCTCCTCGAAATCCAGAACCTCAGCACGTTTTTTTACATTGAAGAGGGCGTCGTTCAATCCGTCCGCAACGTAGACTTGAACATCCGCAAAGGCGAAACCCTAGCGCTGGTCGGGGAATCGGGTTGCGGTAAATCGGTCACCGCACTCAGTATTCTCAGGCTCGTCCCTACCCCGCCGGGAAAATTTGTAACCGGCAACATCCTTTTCGATGGCAAAGACATTTTCTCCCAAACGGAAAAGCAGATGGAGCAGTTGCGGGGTAATGACATCAGCATGATTTTTCAGGAGCCAATGACCTCTCTCAATCCCATTTTCACGGTCGGCGACCAGATTGCCGAGGCCATCATCCTGCACCAGAAGAAAACCAAAGCGGAAGCGCGGGAGATCACGCTGGAGCTGTTGCGTAAGGTCGCGATCCCCTCTCCCGAACGGCGGATCGATCAGTACCCGCACGAACTGTCCGGCGGCATGAAACAACGCGTGATGATCGCCATGGCCATTGCCTGCCAGCCGGCACTCTTGATCGCGGACGAACCGACCACTGCACTCGATGTCACCATTGAAGCGCAGATTCTGGAATTGTTGGATCAATTGCGGCAGGATACGGATATGGCGATTCTGCTGATCACTCATAACCTGGGCATCGTCGCGCAATACGCCGACCGGGTGGCGGTCATGTATTCCGGGAAAATTGTTGAAGAGGCACCGGTTGAAGTGTTGTTTGAATCGCCTGCTCACCCTTACACGCAGGGACTTCTCAATTCCCTCCCACGGGGCGAACCGGGAGAGACTTTGGAATCCATTCCGGGAACGGTTCCCTATCCGGCATTCCTCCCCGGCGGGTGCGCCTTTCATCCGCGTTGCAAGGATGTTATGCCGGAGTGCCAACAGGAAATCCCCCCGCAGTTTCAGGTCAAACCACAACAGCAGACCGCCTGCTGGTTGTACCGCGACTCCAAACGGGTTTCCTCATCATGAATGCCATCGTCAAAATCGAATCCCTCAAAAAATATTTTCCGGTAACGGGCGGCGTGATGGGCAAAACCGTGAACCAGGTGAAAGCGGTGGATGACGTTTCGCTGGAAATCGGGATGGGAGAAACCCTGGGGCTGGTCGGCGAGTCCGGGTGCGGCAAAACCACGGTGGGCCGGTTGAGCATCCGCCTGCTGGAACCTACCGGAGGAAAGATCTACTTCGAGGGTCAAAATATTTTTGATCTCAATTCGGCGGAGCTGACCCGCCTGCGTCCCAAAATGCAGATCATCTTTCAGGATCCTTACAGCTCGCTCAATCCCCGGTTCACGGTGGAGCGGATCATCGGCGAAGCGTTGCTCATTCATAAAATGGCCGACCGGAAGACCCTCAAACAGAAAGTCGAAGCAATCATGGAAAAAGTGGGGCTTTCGCCGAAGTATGCGCGACGATATCCCCACGAATTTTCCGGCGGTCAGCGGCAGAGAATCGGCATCGCCCGGGCATTGGCGTTGAATCCAAAATATATCGTGTGCGACGAACCGGTTTCGGCGCTCGATGTTTCCATCCAGGCGCAGATCATCAACCTCTTGCAAACCCTACAGGAGGAAGGCGACATTTCCATGTTGTTCATTTCGCATGACCTGAATGTGGTCAAACACCTTTCGCAGAGAACGGCGGTGATGTACCTCGGAAAAATTGTGGAAACCGCGCCGACCGACGTCCTCAACCGGGAAGCGGCGCATCCGTACACGCAAGCCCTGCTGGCTTCCAAGCCCTCGCTGAACCCAAAGGAAAGGAAGCAACGTATTATTCTGGGCGGTGATGTCCCCTCACCTATGAATCCTCCCTCCGGATGTCACTTCCATCCCCGGTGCCCCAAAGTAATGGACCACTGCAAAACGGAAGCTCCCCGTACTCTTCAATTGAGTCCTGGGCATACCGTGGATTGCCATCTCTACAACGATCCTGCCTGACCGGTCTCTTATCCCTCATCGTTATCCCCTGCACTCCTATCCTCCTCGGATAAATTCGCATGATGATCCTGGCCTCCCCACAAGGCCACATTTTTCTTAACCAAAATCATTATCTTTCGCTATAGCCAATTCTACATTTTTCAAATTACATTTACATCAAAATCTCTTATTTATTCACAATTTATGGAGAATTTCCAAATAAACTTCTTAAACCCCATTATACTGGTCTTTTGTGTCCTTAAAATCAAATACGCGAGAAATAGACTGCATGAACTTAGTTCAATTAAAAGACGTCGAGCTATTCAAATCTTTGCCCGATTCCACTTTGAACGAGCTGTCAGAACAGTGTCAAACTGTTGTGTTACAACCGGGAGAAACTTTGTTCAAAGAGGGTGACCCCGGCCACCACATGTATGTGATCTTGGGCGGGCGTCTTACTATCTTCAAAGAGGGTCAGGAAATTTCCCAAATCAACAGTGGACAGGCTTT
>JAUVMD010000020.1 GCA_030600405.1 Nitrospirota bacterium | reverse complement strand
TCTGCACGCCGACGACCTCACCGGCTGGGAAATCGAACGAGCCCTGATCGAAGCCGTCAGCACCAAACCGAATATCGAAATCTATCCCTATCATATGGGGATTGATATCATCACCCGCTCCAACGTCGACCCTGCCACTCAACCGGGGGACAGGGGGGATGAGGCCCTCGGCCTGTACGCGTTGAACGAACAAACCGGCGAGGTGGTCACATTTACCGGCAAAGCTGTTTTGCTGGCCACGGGCGGGGCGGGCAAAGTTTACCTGTATACATCCAACCCCGATACTGCGACTGGCGACGGCATCGCGTTGGCTCATCGCGCAGGTGCCAAGATCGCCAATATGGAATTTTTTCAGTTTCACCCCACTTGTCTCTATCATCCGCAGGCGAAATCCTTTTTGATCTCGGAAGCGGTGCGCGGGGAAGGAGGCGTCCTCCGCTTGAAAAACGGCGACACTTTCATGGAAAATTATCATTCCCTGGGGTGCCTGGCGCCGCGCGACGTGGTGGCCCGCGCCATCGACTACGAAATGAAAAAAAGCGGTGATGATTGTGTGTATCTTGACGTCACCCACCTGGAAGGGTACCGCACGCGGGAACGCTTCCCGAATATTAACAAGACCTGCAAGTCGTTCGGTTTCGATATGACCGAACAACCGATCCCCGTTGTTCCGGCGGCACATTACATGTGCGGTGGGGTGATGGTGAATTTGAACGGTCAGACCAACATCCCCCGCCTGTTCGCTTCGGGCGAAGTGTGTTATTCCGGATTGCATGGAGCCAACCGTCTAGCCAGCAACTCCCTGCTGGAAGGACTGGTACTGTCGCACCGGGCCGCCGCCAAGGCCGCTGAATTGAGCCGGCCTTCCAGGAAACTTGAACAACTGCAGGGATGCCTGCCGGAATGGGACAGCGGAGATGCGGTTGAAAGTGATGAATCCGTCGTGGTCTCCCATAACTGGGACGAAATCCGGCGGCTGATGTGGAATTACGTCGGCATTGTGCGTTCCGACAAACGGTTGTACCGGGCGCGTCGCCGGGTCGAAATGCTACTGGAAGAGATTAAAGAGTATTATTGGAGTTTCAAAATCACGCGGGATACGTTGGAGTTGCGCAACATCGCGCTCACCGCCCAGTTGATTATCAAGGGCGCCCTGGAACGCAAAGAAAGCCGCGGCTTGCACTACAACTTGGATTATCCCCGGCCGGACGACACCCATGAAGTGCGGCACACGATCCTGCAGGACACCGTTCAACGTTTGATAACCCCCAAAAAAGATGCGAGTTCAAAATAATGAGTGAAAAAGAATCCCCTGACCATACATTGACTCGTGATTTCCTGGGAATCGGAACCGCCGGGTTCGCCATCTTTGCGTTGATTTCATTGATTTCCTATTCGCCTCACGACCCCTCCTTCCATCAGTTTTCTTCGCAAGAGAGCGAGATACAGAATTACGGAGGTTTGGTGGGCTCTTATCTGGCCGACGGGCTGGTGCGGATATTCGGTACCGGGGCGTTTGTGTTTCCGCTCGTCGCGATCCTGGTGGGTTGGGCGGTGATTCGCGGACAAGAGTTCCACCGTTGGCCGGTGGTGTTGTTGTTTGGGTCGATCTTCCTGTCGGGGCTGTGTGCTTTGCTGGCCCTGCAATTCGAACATGATCCCTATTTCGGAGCCGACATTGCAACCGGTGGACTGGTCGGGGCCCAGGTTTCTCAGTGGCTGGTGCTCTGGTTAAGCGTCGTCGGTGCTCATCTTGTGTTGATATTAACCCTGTTTGTTTCCACGCTGGCCATGTCCGGCGTACCGGCGAGCAAATTGTTTCAAATTACAGGCCTCGCTCTCGTGATTTTGTTTGGGTGGGGATTGAAAAGTATCCGCGCCGTGGGAACCCTGCTGATGCAGATCATCGGGGAATTCAAGGACTGGTTACGGGAGACGGTGCGCATCTGGCGGTCGGCCCGCAAGGAAAAAGGCAAGTACCGGAAATTGAGCGAGCCCGTTATCGTCTCGCGTGAACTGTTGAGTCCTGTGCCGAAAACTCTGGACAATTTTCCTAAAATGCGCAAACAGGAGAAAAAACCGGAAAGGAAAGAAGAGTTCGCCGTACAGAGGAATTTTCCCTTTGAGAACGAGTCCGGCGTTTACCAGATACCTCCGGCCACCCTATTGAACGATCCCTCCGAAATCCGGAATGTGGGGAGGATGCGGGAAGAGCTGATGCTCAACTCCACCATTCTGGAAAAGAAGCTCTCCGATTTTGGAGTGGAGGGGCGGATCGTTCAGGTCCTGCCGGGTCCGGTCATTACCTTGTATGAATTTGAGCCGGCGTCCGGAATCAAGGTCAGCCGCATCCTGTCGTTGACGGACGATCTGGCTTTGGCCATGCGTGCCCCCAGCGTCCGTATTCTGGCGCCCGTTCCCGGCAAGTCGGTAGTGGGCATTGAGCTCCCCAACCCGAAGCGCGAAACCGTTTCCTTCAAGGAAATCATCTGTTCGGAATCTTTCCAGGAAGCTCATTCCAAGCTGGCCCTGGCGGTGGGCAAGGATCACATCGGCCGCCCCGTCACGGAAGACCTGACCCAGGTACCGCATCTGTTGATGGCGGGTTCCACCGGCTCTGGCAAATCGGTCGGCATCAACACCATGATCTGCAGTCTGCTCCTCAATGCGACTCCGGAAGAGGTGAAGATGATCATGATCGATCCCAAAATGCTGGAGCTCAACATGTACGATGGCATTCCCCATCTGATCGCTCCGGTAGTAACCAATCCCAAGAAAGCGGCTGCGGCCCTGCAATGGGCGGTTTCGGAAATGGAACGGCGCTACAAGTTGATGTCCGAAAATTCGGTGCGCAATATTTCTGGATTCAATCAGAGGGTGGATAAAATTCGTCACGAAAACGACCGAAAAAGGAAACCTAAAAACCGGAAAATCAAAAGAATTGCCGCAGTGGGCGAAGATCCAGTGAGCGCCGACCCGAATGCCGAGCCGGGAATTCAAAAAGCAGAGGTGGATATTGCAGTCAAACTCCCTTATATTGTTATTATAATCGATGAGTTAGCGGATTTGATGATGGTAGCCTGTAAGGGCGTAGAAGACTCGTTGACGCGCCTGGCACAAATGGCCCGGGCTGCGGGAATTCACCTGATCGTGGCTACTCAGAGGCCGTCCGTGGACGTGCTGACGGGTATTATCAAAGCTAATTTTCCGGCGCGGATTTCTTATCAGGTCACGTCGCGCGTGGATTCCCGGACGATTCTGGACTGTGTCGGTGCGGAGAAATTGTTAGGCAAAGGCGACATGCTGTTTCTCCCGCCGGGAACCTCCAAGATACATAGAATCCACGGGGCCATGGTGAGTGACGAGGAAATTAATCGGATCCTCAAGTTCATCAAGGATCAGGAGAAAAAGCCGGAATACGAAGAGGATGTGTTCGCGCAGGTAGTCGAGGCTACTCGTGCGGAAGAGGACGAAGATGAGTTTGACGAGAAATACGATGAAGCTGTCGCCCTCGTCGCGCGCGAACGTCAGGCCTCGATTTCGATGATCCAGCGGAAATTGCGTGTCGGCTACAACCGGGCGGCGCGCATGGTTGAAGTTATGGAACGAGAAGGCGTGGTTGGGCCTTCGGACGGAATCAAACCGAGAGATGTTTATGTCAAACCGATATCCTTTGAGTCCATGGATTAAGTTTTCCTGCGCTTTAGGACTATTGGTTATATTGATGTTGGCGTCTCCCTCCCAATCCGCCATTTACAAATGGAAAGATGAAAACGGTAAAACACATTTTACCGACAACCTTTCCAAAATCCCTCCCCAGTACCGGAAAAAGGGCGAACTGAAAACCATGAAGGGTGTTGCCGAATCAACGGATTCGGTGAAACTGCTCTATCCGGAAAAGCACTCCAATAGCTATGCCATTCCAGTTAAACCCTACGGCGATAGCCATTTCATTGTGAAAGTGCAAATTAATGGAGGCATAACGGCTAATCTGATGGTGGATACCGGCGCATCAATGGTTATCCTGTCCGAACGGCTGGGTGAGGCTTTGCATGTCGCAAACGATCATAATCTCCCATCAATGAGTTTCAGTACAGCGGGTGGAAACGTTGAAAGCCCCCTTTTTATCCTCGATTCCGTTAAAGTAGGGAATGCGGAAGTCTTTGGAGTGGAAGCCAGCACCAATCCGAACTTCAATGGAAAGGTAGATGGTTTATTGGGAATGAGTTTTCTGGGAGAATTCAAACTGGAGATGGATAAGGAAAATTTGAAAATGTTTCTTAAGCCCACTACAGACCATAGGGATCAATTGTGGGATGGGCATAATGAGGTCTGGTGGAGGAGCAAATATAAATCTTACGTCAGTAATATTCGCCGCTATGGCAGTTACCTGAGGAGTAGCAAATCGAATCCCCCAAAACATTTTGAAATTAAAAAGTTGATCCGTCATTATTCAAAACTCCACGAAATTTTGGATAAACGGGCGGATCTGGCCGGCTTACCCAAAAAATACCGTTCCTATCCTTAGTTCCAAGAAATATCCCCTCTTCCCAAACGACCTCAGGTCTTTTTCAAGATATTATCAAAGGATTGTTCGGGTAAGCATCCATGGCTGTTGATCTTGATGAAAAAAACACGAACGTCTCTTTGCTCCCTACGGATCCGCCGGTCCTGCTGATTTTGCTCGGAGCCAGCAATCTGTCGCGTGGATGCTTCGCCTTGGTTAAGCACATAAAGTCCTGTTTGTATCCCCGGAAAGTCGATGTGTTGATTGCCTCCGGCCCCGGCCGGGCGTATTACGCTTCCGGCGGATTGTTGAATGTAGTGTATCCCCCGATTTATGCCAGTGATATTTTTGAGGTGGCACAAAATAAATCAAAATCCGGTTACCAGGTGGTCGCTCTGGTTACGGACATTGGCAATGACATTATGTATGGTGTGTCGACTGAGAAGGTGATTGAGACCGTTCAGCAGATATTCGACAGACTGCAATCGATGAATGCAGAGATTTTTTACACCACGCTACCGGTTGCTTTTGAAAAAGGAGATCACCCGGTCTGGTTTTGTATTCTTCGCTCGCTGTTGTTTCCTCGTTCCACGGTTGCTTATGACGAGGCGACGGCGGGGATCATCGAGGTCAACCGGTTTTTAAAGGAGTCCGCTTGCCGGCAGGGCCGTTTGATTCCGGATATGGATCGCTACCTGGGGTATGATGAAATCCACTATGGGTGGTTGCGCGCTCATAATGCCTGGTCTCACGTGGCCCGCATAATACTGGGAACTCTGGGTTTTAATATGACCAGCGAAATCACCCTGCCAAGAATGATAAGATCCTATTGGGAGGAACTCCGGCAAGTGGTTGGGACGGACATGACGGGATTCAAAAAGAAAAAGCCAGAACATTTTTAACGGGAAGCTAGATGTAATGGATTATTTTCGATTGGTTTACAGACTGGCCGGTCTGCTGCTCATTCAGCTGATATCGGGTTTGGTGGGCTTGGTGACGGTGATTGCGTTGAGCCCTTTCCAGAACGCCCGCTATGCGATGATGGCCCGCGTCATGCAGGTGTGGGGCAAATTGTGTTGTTGGATGATGAACATTCGTATTCACCAGGTGGGTTTGGTCGAACGATCTGACCACGGAGCGCTGATTGTTTCCAATCATGTTGGCATAGTGGATATTTTTGTGTCGGCGGCGTGCTTCAAGATGTCTTTTGTTTCCAAAAGTGATGTTCGAGAATGGCCCTTGATCGGATACATGACCCGAATCGCGAATACCATTTATATTGACCGAACCCGGCGCAGGGAGTTGGCAGGCATGGTCCAAGCCATTGCCGATCGATTGCGGTCCGGGTATTCCGTGGTCGTGTTTCCGGAAGGCGGCGCCACTCTGGGGCACCGGGTGGAGCGTTTCAAATCGTCTGCCTTTGAAGCGGTGGTGCAGGCGGAAAGTTCCGTTATTCCTGTCATGATCCGTTATTATGATGCCGGAGAACCCTCGGTGGCCTGCTGGCCCCTGGGGATGCCATTTATAGTAAATATAAAGCATTTGTTAATGCATCCCCGCTTGAATGTCAAAGTATGGGTTTTGCCTAAAGTAACGGGAGAAACCGACCGCCGGGTCTTTGCAGAAAAAAGCCGGGTCCTCATCAGTGAAAAATATCAGGAGACGGGTGGCTCGCCGGTTGCAAAGTCGTGAGTTTTAAATGAGGTTTTCTGCAATCTGTTTTAAGCGGGGCAAGAATTGATTTTGAGTCATCTTGTTCATTGATCCGAATGGAGTGATTTTCTTTTTAGTATTTGGATACCAAAGCCCTGATTAGAAAAGGGTCTTGCCCCAATTTGTTGTACCACTTTGTAATTTTGAACAATCCATTTAAAGATGGCTTGGGCATAATCTCTGCCAAAAAAGCGCCTCCCAAAATGAGGAAATTCCTGGTCTATCAACACAATATAATCGGGAGAGTTTTCTTTCAGGGAATTGAATATGGGGCTTTCTCCGGTCAGAAGCAATGCGCCCGGGTTAAAAAGCCCAGTTATGATTGGGCTCCTTCTCCGTGACATGTAATTAAGCATGGTGTCTGCAGGAAAAGTAACAAACTCTTCTTCTGGGTCCAAATTCTTATCAATCCACTCAAGGGCATAGTTGAATAGAACTCCGCGCAAGTATGGTTCGGCGGGTGTTCCCATACGGTAGGGAGAAAAATCATAAACCCGGTCTCTCCCCTTACCGACGGGGAAATCCTTCATCTGGTACATGTTGAAAGAAATCCACCCCATCATACCCGCGTGAGCCAGTAGAAAGGCCAACCCAAATGCTGAAGGCACCAGTGCGGACCCTTGAAATTTTTTGAAAGCCAAGGGTAATTCATGAATCAAAAGCGCTACAAAAATGAGGAATCCAGGTAGAACCAGTGCAAATCCGTAATGTTGGACATGTACGTTTAAAAAAATTTTTAACAATAAAACCAGTGAAAACAGGGTCAAGACGAGAATGGGTATTTGCCGTTTTTTATCTTGCAGGGTTTGGGAATGAAAAAACAGCCGGTAAACGAAAATCCCTATGTACGCAATCAGAATCAGGGGAAGAGGACGCGCCAAATCCAGCCAAAAAACATCACCCTTGAAAATAATCAAAGGAGCCAGGAAAGCTGAAAAGCAAATCCAATAGAGTGCCTTGGTATTGCCATAACGGGACGCTATTCCTTTGTTGAGAAATATCAGAATCGTATAAATAAGCAAATAGCTCCCTAAAACGATGAACATATTGCCCAGGTTTTCCCAGAATAAATCAATACCCGTAATGGCTTTAAAAAAGGGTAATGATTTGATCTCAGAATTAAAGATATAAGTCAAATGGGAGAAAGGACTCTCCAACGCTTGTTCTATCGGCATGTGAAATGAAAAGTAAAACACAAATGCCAAGGATGGAATGAAAAAGGCCGAAAGGAAAATTAAAATTTTATGAAGCTTGTTTTTCAAAGACGTTTCCTGGAATTGGAAGGCCAGTAGGAGCCCTGTTCCGATAGCGGTTATCTCAGCCAAAAATACCTCGGGTTTGGTCAATAGAATTAACCCGGAAAGCAGGCCGATCCAAAATAACGTGCGGGATAGAGGATTTCTGAGGTAGTTAACAAATTGATGGATGGCTACAAAGCTCAGGAAAACTCCGTGAGGCAAGGTGTATTCGTAAGCGCAAACGAAATTATAATTGCTCACCTGAAGATAATTTCCAAAGGCAAAGACCATGATAAAAGATAACGCGGCAAGAAACCCGGTTAGAGGATCAAATAGATCGCGAAAAAGGCGGTGGATGATGACCGTCAGGATAATTATCAGACCGATATTAAACCAGGCGAGTATGGAAATTCCGGGTCCAAACACCATAAACAAAAAACTGTGTATGTAGGCCGATAAAGGGCCATAAATATAAATAATGTCTTTGTATAGGACTTGTCCCTGGGATAACTGCCAGGGAGCATAAACCTGTAGGCTAAAATCCACGAGAATATCCATCCACTTTCCCCAGCTGATGTTGGCCATGAGCACTCCTGAAGCCACCAGCAACCAGGGTTGCCACGAAATTTTCAATAGCGAGTTTCTGATGCGGGTTACGGATGAATTTGAAGTGGCGGGGTTCATTGTTTAGCCGAGGACTTTTTTCTTAATAATTGAATGCCGAATCCCTTCCCCTGAAAGGGAGCCTGCCCGAACTGCTTTTCGACGGAATAATGAATTTGGATCCATTGATAAATGTTTCGACCGTAATCCTTCCCAAGATAACGGGCTCCCAGAAAAGAGGCGTCGGTATCCACCAAAAGTATATAGGGAGGAGACACGGATCTCATGTTCTCTAAATACTGTTGCTCCCTGACAATGTCGGCCTCCACGGGATTCAGGGTAGGGTTCCTCAGTGGATTCGGATGCCGGGTCATGTAATTAATGATATTGCCGGTGGGCAGAGTGGCAATGGGCGCCCCCGGTTTGATCGTATCCTGAATATACCTTACCGTCTCCGCCACAATCGGTCCGCGGGTTTCAAACTGAGGACTGTAATCCAGAATCACATCCCGGCCGGTGCCGACGGGGTAGGTTTTTAATCCCTCGACTTGATAGTTCAATACGACGTGATGCGCCAGGATGACCAGTCCCAAAACGGAAACCGCGGCTCGAAAAAATTGAGCCGGACCGCCGATGAACTTATTATGACGGGGATATTCATACAGGACCCATCGAATGAAAACCAGAGTTCCCGGTAGCGCCAGTGCGAATCCGTAATGGTAGATTCGGGTGTTCAAAATAATTTTTAACAGCAGGGCGAGGGAAAACAGGGTAAAAGTACATTGAATCAGAAGAGCTTTTCTATCGGGGTTCTTTTTGCGCACAATTTCATTCAAATAATATATCACCAATACCAGAAGGAACAGCGGCAAGGGACGGGGCAGTTCCAACAGGGGAATTTTATTTAATAATAAATCCATCAGCACGGCGCATAGCAGGATTAATCCGATGGAAATCGTTTTCGGCACACGGGGCCGCCGGTTCAGGGTTCCCTGTATCAGGGTAAGGGCCAAAACGATCGAACCACCGAGAAGAAAATACGCAAACAGCCTGGTCAGGTTTGCGGGGATGTCATCAATTCCTAAAACCCATTGATAGAGCGGGAGAGCCAGGTGGGACGCATTGTTCACGTAAATCCACGGACTGATAACATAATTGAAGGCTTGCCCGGCGGGCAGGTGAAACGCAAGATACAAAAAAAATAAAAACGGGGGCACCAGAAAAGAACCCATGCACCCGGCAATGTTAAGAGCCCATGTTTTTTTGTCGAGAGACCGCCCGTGCAAGGCAAAAGCGGTTCCAACGGGCAGGGAGAGGGCGAGAGCCAGAAAAACCTCCGGTTTGGTAAGAAACACCAGCCCCGCCATGAAATAAACGCCCATCAGCCAGGGCCGGTCGCCGGTCTTGACAAATTTTGAAAACAGGTACAAGGTGACCAGACTTAAAGCCACACCGTGCGGCAACTCGTAAACATAGGCGCAAACAAAATTAAAGTTGCCCCCGCCCTTATATTGTCCGAAGGCAAACACGTTCAAAAAAGCCAGGGTGCATGCCGTTCCGGTAAGCCCATCGGAAGTTTGTTTGATAAACAGGTAGATCAAAAAAGACAGCGCCACGACGACCCCGATATTGAAAAGGGCGAGCGTGAGAAGGCCCAGACCGAACCATTTGAAAATGAAGGCGTGTACGTAGCCGGAAAACGGGCCGTACAGATAGGCGATATCCTTGTAAAGAATCTTCCCTTCCGACAACTGCCAGGCGATATAGGCCTGTTCTCCAAAATCGTCCACCAGGTCGGGCCATTTGAGCCAACTGACAGACATCATGAACACCCCCGCGCCGGCAAGAATCACGAATCCCAGGAGAGCTTTCCATCGGTCCGTTGATACCGGGTTGGGGCCGGCCTCCAGGGTTTCAGGCATTGGGAGAAGTCTTCCGGTGGGAGTTGCGTTTTAGAATTTGGATACC
>JAUVMD010000049.1 GCA_030600405.1 Nitrospirota bacterium | reverse complement strand
CCTGCTTCAAACCCGGCAAAGATGGTTTAATGAAAGAAGGAAAATTGCAAATTAGATTTCCTCCCTAAAACAATCTTTTTGTGAAGCGAAATGTTTCACTCTACAATGGGTGGGTTCCAATGGACCCCGGGGAATTTGAAAACTCCCCGGCGGGGAACCGGGGAGTTACGCCTGAGTGGTTTTGTCCTTGGGGACGGCGCTCAGTTTGTAGATGATGCTGTCGATCAGCGCCTGCCAGCTGGCTTCGATGATATCCTCGGAAACGCCGACGGTGCCCCATTTGGAATCGTGGTCGCCGGATTCCACCAGCACGCGGATTTTCGCCGTGGTGCCGCTCTTCTCGTCCAGGATGCGGACCTTGTAGTCGAACAGGCTCACCTCTTCCAGTTCCGGATAGAACTTGGTCAGCGCTTTGCGAATGGCTTTGTCGAGGGCGTTGACGGGACCGTGCCCTTCGGCGGCGGTCACTTCCTGTACGCCGTTGACACGGATCTTCACCGAAGCTTCCGCGAGTGGCGCTTCGTCTTCCTGTCGTTTCTCGACAATTACGCGGAACCCGATAAACTCGAAATGCTGTTCCCGCTCACCCAACGCGTCGCGCATCAGCAGTTCAAACGAGGCTTCGGCGCCTTCGTACTGGTAGCCGAGTCTTTCCGATTCCTTCAACTGGTCCAGCACTTCCTGGATTTTGGGATCCTTCGAGTCGATGTCTATGCCAAACTCCTTAGCTTTCTGGAGGATATTACTTTTACCCGACAGGTCGGACACCAGGATGCGCGTTTGGTTGCCCACCAGGGAAGGATCGATGTGCTCATAGGTCTCGCGGTTTTTCTGCATGGCGCTGACGTGGATGCCGCCCTTGTGCGCGAAGGCGCTTTTCCCAACATAGGGTTGATGGTTCCAGTGCGCCTTGTTGGCCAGCTCATCCACGAACGCGGATAAATCTTTCAACCCTTTCATTTGCTCGTTGGAGATGCAGTCCATGGTCATTTTCAATTTCAGATTGGGGATAACCGACACCAAATTACAGTTGCCGCACCGTTCGCCGTAACCGTTGATGGTGCCCTGCACCTGTCCGGCGCCGGCTTCGACTGCGGTCAAAGCGTTGGCAACGCCCATTTCGGAATCGTTGTGAGTGTGGATGCCGAGCGGGGTTTTGCATGCTTTGCTCACTTCCTCAAAGATAGATTTGATTTCCCAGGGCATCGTACCGCCGTTGGTGTCGCACAACACCAGCCAGTCGGCTCCTGCCGATTCGGCTTCCTTCAGCACTTTGAGTGCGTATTCCGGATTCTTTTTATAACCGTCGAAAAAATGCTCGGCGTCGAACATCACTTCCTTGACGTATTTTTTCAGGAAGGACAGGCTGTCGGACACCATACGCAGATTTTCGTCGAGATTGGTGGACAGGGCCTCTTTGACGTGCATGTCCCAGCTTTTGCCGAAGATGGTGACCACCGGGGTTTCCGCTTCCAGCAGGCGTTTCAGGTTGGGATCAATTTCTGCCTTGTGCTTGGGCGAACGGGTACTGCCAAACGCTACCAGCTTCGCTTGCTGAAAGGAGTCCTTTTTGATCTTCTCGAAAAATTCAATGTCCTTGGGATTCGATCCCGGCCAGCCACCCTCAATGTAGTGGATACCGTTATCGTCCAGCTTATGGGCGATACGCAGCTTGTCCTCCACGGTGAAGGCGATTTCTTCCGCCTGGGAACCGTCTCGTAAGGTTGTGTCGTATATTTTAATCGTCTTCATATTGATTTCGCGTTACTGCTTATGCTGTGGGCGAAGCGCCGGTGGCCGGTTGCGACACCTGCTCCGGTTCCTCGTCCAGTTTGAATTCGTCATGCAATGCGCGCACCGCTTGTTCGGTGCTTTTTGTATCGATGATACAGGACACGCGGATTTCCGAAGTGCTGATCATCATCATATTGATTCCCTCCTTGGACAGCGTGCTGAAAATCCGCGCTGCCACGCCGGAATGACTGCGCATGCCCGCACCGACGACAGAGATTTTTGAAATATTCGAATCCGATGAAACGCTTTCGGCCTGTACCTCCTTGCCCTTCTTCTGCATGATCGGCATGGCCTCCTTCAGATTCGTGGTGGCCAGCGTAAAGGAGATATCGGTGTGGCCCTCGGCGCTCACGTTCTGGATAATCATGTCCACCGAAATGGAAGCCTCCGCCAGTGCGTTAAAAATATTGGCGGCGATGCCCGGTTGATCCGGCACACCCTTGATCGTGATTTTCGATTGATCCTTGTCGTACATCACTCCGGATACGACCGGCTGTTCCATATCGGGATTCTCCTGACAAACTCGGGTCCCCTCATCCGTCTCGTCGAAGGTGGAGCGGACCACAAGCGGTATATTAAAATTATGGGCAAACTCGACACAGCGTATCTGCAGGACCTTGGCGCCCAGGCTGGCCATTTCCAACATCTCTTCAAAGGATACCATATTCAGTTTGCGGGCGTTGGGCACCATGCGCGGGTCTGCGGTATAGACGCCTTTGACGTCAGTATAAATTTCGCACAAATCAGCCTTTAAAGCCACCGCCAAAGCCACAGCAGAGGTGTCGGACCCCCCCCGACCGAGGGTGGTTACATCCCCCATTTCGTTGACGCCCTGGAATCCGGCGCATACTACAACGTGGTTTTTCTTGAGAGTGTCGATCGCACGGCCCGCATTGATTTCCTTGATCCGGGCGCGGGTGTGGGTGCTGTCGGTGACCAGGCCCATTTGCCGTCCCGTCAGCGCCACCGCCGGACAGCCCATGCCGTGCAGGGCGATGGACAACAGGGCGCTGGAGATGCGTTCGCCCGAGGACAACAGGAGGTCGATCTCCCGCCGTTCCGGAAGATCGGACAACTCATGCGCCATGGCCAACAGCTTGTCGGTTTCCCCCGCCATGGCGGAGACTACGACCAGTACGTCCTTGCCGGCATCGCGGCTTTTCTTAATCCTCTTGGCCACACCCCGGATTTTCTCCAGCGTGCCCAGCGAGGTGCCGCCGTATTTTTGTACGATCAGGTTGCTACTCATAATTTTCCTTGCAGGTACGCTTCGATCAAAGCGGGACCCGATTTGAAATGCTCCGATCCGCTCAGCACCATCTCTTCGTTGAACTGCTCTACCCGATCGGCTCCCTGAGTCGAGGGATACACCACGAAGGGAACCGGGCTTTTTGTATAGCGCATCAGGTTCACCGAACTCATGTGGTTTTCCACCAACAGCAGGGTAACGTCTTTCCGTTGATCCACCGCATCCATCAGCGGGGCGACGATTTCGCGGTCGACATCTTCAATCGTTAAAGTTTTGTCGTCAATATTGCCAAGCAATGAAGGCATCTCCGCGGCGGCGACATGCAGAACCACCACGTCGTTGTTCTCCAGTTCGTTCAAGGCGGCGGATACTTTAGCCTGGTAATCCGTATCGGGGAAACCGGTCGCTCCCTTTACTTCCGGGGTGCGCATCCCGGCGGTTTTGGCGATCCCTTTCATCAACAGGGAAGCGGTGATGACCGCCGCCTGTTTCCCGAACCGGCCGGAAAATGCAGGTGGCAGATCGTGCGTGCCATTGCCGTTGCCCCAGAACCAGACGCTGTTGATAACATCCTCGCCGTTTTTGGCGCGCGCCTGGTTGAATGGATGATTGTGCAGAATAATCTGCGCCTGGTTCATCAGATAGACCAGTTCCCGGGACGCCTCCCCTTGCGGCATGTGCTTGCGGATGCCCTCGCCCACCAACTCGTGCGGCGGCATGAGGCGGTCCGACAAAGCCGTCTTTTTTATTACCATCAGGTTGTGATAGCCGGCACCGGGATGAAATGTCACTTCGTCCGGAATCTGTTCCTGCAGGGCGCCCAACAGCAGCCGGGCATTATCCGTGGACAACTGTCCGGCAGTAAAATCCTTCAGGATCATATCGTTGTGACTGGATTGCAGCATGATGAAATCACAGCACAACGGCAGTTCATCGTCTTTCAGCTCCACCCCCAGAGCCTGGGCCTCGAAACGCGCTGGGCCGAGGTTGTATTGCGCCGGGTCGTAACCCAGCAGGGAAAGGTACGAAGTCCCGTTCTCCGCCGGCAGATCCTCCGGTATCGTCTGGACCGATCCGCAGCGGCCCTGGGACGTCAACCGGTCGAGGTTCGGTGTGTCCGCCAACTGCAGGGGCGTCTGATTGTCTTTTTCGGCAATCGGCTGATCGGTCAGCCCATTCACCATAAGTACTATATAATTCATAGCGTTATGAGTGGTTCACGTTTGTGAGCGGGGTGCTTATGGGATTATATCGTAATTTGGATGGAATTCCATGACCAAAGGCTTGGAAAGCTTCATATTTTTAGCGGGAAGTAGAGAAGCGGCGAGGCATAGACTCCCCCTTTTACGAGTAAACCCGGTAGTCGATGCGGGGGAAGAGGTTGTCCTTCGATTCGATATCGGCCAGCCATGCTTTATCGATTTTACCTTTGCTAATAGTTTTGTACAGGCGGGTGAAGCGGATGAGGTGATCCTGGGTGCGTTTCACGGCGTAGCCGACCATCGTCCCGGCGTGCATGATGAACGCCCAGTCGCTCGACTGCGCCAGCAAGAGTTCCCGCGCCGCCTGGTTGAGGGCGCGCTTCTCCAGTCCGGAGGCCTGCGGATACTTTTGAGCCAGCTCCACCATCCGCTCTGCCGCTTTATACAGGTGGCGGTAGATCCAGTCGTTCTTGTCGCTCAACCAGTGTTCGTGATACCTGTTGTAGCCCCAGCTGGAAACTGCGGGGATGGCGCAGGGGTTCTTCGGGTGCTGTTTCAGATATTCGGCGGGTGTGATCAAAGCGACCACCTCCTGATCCAAAGCGACCTTGCGTAATAGAAAGTTGAGCCAGTCCGGTCCCTCGTACCACCAGTGGCCGAACAGTTCGGCATCGTACGGGGCCACCACAATGGGTGGGCGGTCCATCGATGTTGCCAGAATATTGATCTGCCTCTGGCGGTTGAACAGGAAATCGCCGGCATGGGCCGCCGCCTTACTCCGCGCGTGTTGCGGTTGATACAGTTCCTTGTGGTCGGTTTTTCCGGTGATGCGGTGGTACTTGAAGCCGGTCATTTTGCGTTCGCCGGTGGCGGCGATGTAGGGCCGGATGTAATCGTGGTCAAGGTCGTAGCCGATGTCCCGATAAAAATCGCGGTAGTAGGGGTCGCCGGGATAGCCTTCCTCGGAACTCCACACCTGTTTGGATGATTTCGCGTCGCGTCCGAAGGCGGCCACGCCGTTGGGACAAAAGATCGGGGTGTGCACGCCGTGTTGGGGGCGCGGCTGGGCGCACAGCAGTCCGTGCGTATCCAGAAAGAAATACCGCAGGCCCGCTTCGGCTAGATAAGTTTCGATGCCCGGCTGGTAAGCGCATTCCGGAAGCCAGATGCCCGTAGGCTTGACGCCCAGGAAATGCTCGTGCGTCTGCACTGCGACCTGGATTTGGGCACGCAACGCGTTGGGCGTCAGGCTCATGAGTGGCAGATAACCGTGCGTGGCGCCACAGGTGATGATCTCCAGATGCCCTGCTTCCATGAAGCTCCGGAAAGCATGTACCAGGTCGTGATCGTAGCGGTGAACGAACAGGTCGCGCGCTTCGCTCAACTTGTCGCGGTACATTCGGGCCAGCGGCAGGACATCCGGTTTATTACGGGTGCGCTTGATTTCTTTTTCGGCCAGTTCCAGCGAGAGATCCAGAAACCGGACGTAACGCCGTTGAAGCAGGCCGTCGCCCAACATGGATAACAGGGTCGGCGTCAACGACAACGTGATTTTAAAGGGAACACCATCCTGCTCCAGTCCATCGAACACCTGAATCAGGGGAATATAGGTTTCGGTGATGGCCTGGAACAGCCAATCCTCTTCCAGGAAATTCTCATGTTCCGGATGCCGGACGAAGGGCAGGTGAGCGTGCAGAACCAGCGCGAGGTAGCCTTGGGTCATATTAATGGGACCGGGAGGACGGTTTGGTGAAGCCGGGCCTGTCAGGGGAGGCCGGCGCTTCCGAAGGAGCAGTTCCCTCTGGGGCGGTTGTTTCCGAGGGATGGTCCAGCGGTAATATGACAGGATTGGATTGGGCGGTGGCCCGGAACATGCCGGATATATCCATCACGCCGATTTCCACGGTGAACCGCGCGCCCGGACGCGAAAGGTCCAGGTAATAGCTGCCGGTTTTCACGTCGATGTCGATATCAAAATAGTGGCCCTTTTCTTCCACCGGATGAAGCGCGGCGGAGTATACCCTTAAGACCCAGCGGGCTTGTTCGGCCGATTGTCTCGCGCTGTTCAACAGATCTCGGAACCGTGCCGGATCGAGATCCCAATAGGCATAGGCCCAGTTGGCATCGCGCGCCAGCACCACCAGACGATGATCGCCATAGCGTTCGGGCAGATCTGACAGGGTTCCCACAGGTTTAGAGTGTGCCTGGCTTTTAACCGTTTTGGGAGAGCGGGCAGTTTTGGATTTGCGTGGGGCAGACTTTTTCGCGGGAGCTTTTTTTGCTTTCTCTTTTACAGGACCTTTTTTGTGGGTGATGGATTTGGGTTTCCGCGCTGTTGTTTTAGCCTTGGATATCTTCAGACGCTTCTTTTTTGAGGTCTTTTTGGCTGTTTTGGAAGCAGGAGTTCGTTTACGGGTTTTTACGGCGGCCGTCCTGGATTTTTTTTGCGCTTCGATTTTTCGGAAACCTTTTTTGATGGCTTTGATCAATGCATCCTTGAGCATTCCGGACGTGACCGGGATTTTTTTGCGCCGGGCCATCGCTGTTAACTCGGCTTTGGTTTTGTTCGATAAATCTGAAGTTCGCTTCATAGATTCAAGTCCTGAAGAAAATTTTTGTTTCCTGACGGGGTCGGGAAAATACAAACAGGATCATTCCGCATCATGGGATTGCGGGTTTTACAATGGTTTTCCAGGGGACACTGAGAAAGTCTTCTTTTCCGTTATCCCTTGACATATTGTACAGCGATTTTTTTTGTAGCGTATTTTAATTGAATCGTTTTTAATTGTAAAAAGGTTTAAAATGAACATCATTCAATCACCTGAAGCTGCTAGGCTTCATAGCAGGCTGTTTGTCTATGTACGAAGTTAACAAAATATGCGAGAAGGGGAAACCTCTTTCCTTGAAGACGGATGGTCATTTGCGCGTGGTTTTTATCGGCGTGGGGTCCGCATTTGGCAAAAGGCGGCGCCAATCCAATATCCTGGTGATCCAGGGGGATCATCATGTGCTGATCGATTGCGGTACCCAGGGTCCCTTGGCATTGAACGATATGGGTTTGAGCGTGCGGGATGTGAATTGTTATCTTCCGACTCACAGTCACGCCGACCACATTGGCGGTTTTGAGGAAATAATGCTGATGAACCGTTACAGCCAACCCCTGCGTCAACCGAGGCTGATCATTCTGCGGGATTACCAGGATCTGCTGTGGAGTAAAAGTTTGTCGGGCGGCGCGGAATACTGTGAAACCGATCAGGGCCGGTCTCTCCAAATCACTGATTTCTTTGATATTATTCGGCCAAATCCGATCGAAGCCTATGGCCGGAAATGTTGGGTGATCCAATACGGGCCGATCGAGTTGTTGATTACACGAACCCGTCATTTCCCGGACAGTGCCCTCAATGTTGATGAATCCCAATGGTGCTCGGGGGTGTTTATCAACAGAAGGGTATGGGTTTCCGGGGACACCATGTTTGACTGGGAGTATCCCGAGCGTTTCAGTGAGGAAGCGGAGGTGATGTTTCATGATTGCCAGTTGTTTCAGGG
>JAUVMD010000173.1 GCA_030600405.1 Nitrospirota bacterium | reverse complement strand
GAATTCCCCTTGATCCCCACCACATCGAACCTGCAGACACGGCTTTCGATCCGGTGCTGGGTCATGAACCCCCTTGCCACCTGACCTATTTTCCTCTGCTTGTGCGGCGTGACCGCTTCCAATGGTTCCCCATATTCCGCATCGGTCCGGGACTTCACCTCCACGAACACCAGCACTTCATCCTGCTCAGCGACGATATCGATCTCTCCGGTTGTGTTGCGGTAGTTTTTCTCGATGATCCGGTACCCCTTCTTTTTAAGATACTTGACCGCCGCCTTCTCACCTTCTTTGCCAAAATGCAATCGCTCCTGTGTCACTGATCCCCTCCTGGATTGCGCAACGGATTCCCGCCTGCTATGCTCTGGATCATGATACTCGGCTGGGAAGACATTGTCGGCGGAACCTCCATACTCGCCTTTCTGATATGGCTGAGCTTTACCGGATTATTTTATCTGGTGTGCTATATGGCCGCACTGAACACCTTCGACCATATCACCAAAAACAGCCTGGTCAAAATCCCCGTGCTGTTGGCCATCGCACCGCTGGCCGCATTCATGATATCGATCTTCAACTACAATCCGTTGATGCTGTTTCTGTTGATGATGATCTCCAATTATTTCCGAGTCAAAAAACTGGGCGGCCCGGACGACAAGCGGTTTCAGGGCCTCACACTCAACCGGCCCTTGTTCTATACCGCCAGCTACCTGTATATCATCGCGCTCTATGGTTTCTCCGCCTGGTTTCAAAGTCCGGTGGAAGCAGGCAACCTGACCCAACCCCTCTGGAAAACCTGGTTCCCGGACATTCACGAAAATTGATGCCGCCTCTCACCGCATCATCTTCGGAAACCACATCCCGGTTTTGTTTCGGTACTCTACATATTCGTCGCCGAACTGTTCCAGCAGGGCCTTTTCTTCGTGATGAATCCGATACTGGAACCCGAACCAGGCCGAGGCTAATCCCAATCCTCCCGCCCACCAGTGATGCGTGGTCAATGCGTACGCCAGGATAACAACCATCATGGCCGTATAGGAGGGGTGGCGAATCCACCCATACAGTTTTTCCTTCCGCAGAGTCTGCTGTTCGCGGAAGACGATATCGAATTTGAAAGCTTGTGAACCTAACTGGTAGACTGCCAGCACCCGCAGAATCGATCCGGAAATAAATACGGCCATGATGAGGGTCAATTCCCACTGCCCCAGTGGAACGTCACTCATTCGGGACACATAGGATAATCCGATCAAAGCGGCGGCAATGGGCAAGGTATGCCCCAACAGCTGCTTGACGTGTGCCTTATCAAATGTCGTATCGGCTGGTTTGACGGTAATCACAAAAATCACCAGTTCGATAACGCCGAACACCATGTTGTGAATCGACTGCACCACGAACCGGGGCCCGATAGCCGGCTCCCATCCCATAGGAATCAAGGGAAGCAGATAAATCATGCCGACCATAATGATGTTGAAGTTGTAGTTGATGCGCAGCGCCACGACAAACACGGCCAGATAGATCAAAAAGTTGGCCATTATCCACCAGAAAGCCCAATGCTCAATCAGCCACGTCTGATCCATTCTCACCGGTCCCCTTTACTCTGTTATTTCGGTCCTTTTCCCATACCGCGCTAACGCTTAATCCATTGAATTTAAAGCCAGATCCTGTATCATGAAAGCAACTTGGGTTCTGGCCCCGCAGGGAGTATGGGAAATATAACCCAAAATAGTATTCTTGTGTTTTTTGAAATGTTTTTGTTATATCATTGACCCATTGTAATAAATAGTTAGAGCCATCGGGCTTTGGATAACATGAGATATTTCAAGGCGTTTACCGGTGTTCTCCATATCTGAAATTGAATCGGCCGTTGACTGCAGAATGGGCCGTCGTAAGCCCCGATTTTATAAATTAAAACAGGTTTAACATGAATTTGGAAACCTTGAACCTCCCGCCGGAGGTCAAACAGGAAATCGAAGACTTTGCCGCCGAAGTGGAACGGCTGGAACGTGGCGAAGTGGGTGAAGAGGAATTCAAACGATTCCGCCTGCAACAGGGCATTTACGGACAACGGCAGGACAACGTGCAGATGATCCGCACCAAACTGCCCTTCGGCCGCATCACTTCGGACCAGCTCAACTGTCTGGCGAATTTCGGGGCCAACTATTCCAGCGGGATCCTGCACGTCACCACCCGGCAGGATATCCAGTTCCATTACGTCAAAATCGCCAACGTACCTCAGGGTCTGCAGGATCTGGCGGAACACGGCATCACCACCCGCGAAGCCTGCGGCAACACCGTCCGCAACGTTACCGCCTGCCATAAATCCGGCACCTGTAAAGATGAAAAGTTTGACGTGACTCCTTACGCCAGAGCGGTCTCCCGGTATCTCTTGCGGCATCCGTTGACGCAAAACCTGGCGCGCAAATTCAAAATCAGTCTCGGCGGGTGCAAAGGCTGTGGTCTGGGACCCATCCACGACATCGGCATGAACGCCGAGACCAACGACGGGGTACGCGGATTCAAGGTCCTGGTGGGCGGCGGACTGGGATCGTCCCCCCATATCGCCAAACTGTTGTCGGAGTTTGTCCCGGGGGACGATATTCTGCGCACCTGCGAAGCTATCTTGCGGGTGTTCGACCAGCATGGCGACAAACGCAACCGCAACAAGGCCCGTTTTAAATTTGTGGTGGACAAATACGGCATCGAAAAAGTGCGTGCGCTCGTGCAGGAAGAATTTGAAAAGCTGGAAGACACTCAATACCCCGCGATCGAAATTCCCGAAGAAACCATTCCCCATATTCCGGAGTTTTCTTCCAACGGGGATATGGAATCGGACCCGGACTTCGTTCAGTGGAAGGCACGCAACACTTACGAGCAGAGACAGGCCGGGTTTTACAACGTGCACATCAAACTGCAATTGGGCGATCTGACCCACGACGAGGCCCGGGCCATCAGCAAAATCGCCTCCGACTATGCCGCAGGTATTCTCGTTTTCACCGTGTTTCAGAACATTATGATTCCGTGGGTGAAGCCGGAAGCATTCGGCCCGGTTTACACTGCTCTTAAAAAAATCGGCCTGCACAAAGCCGGCACCGAAGAGTTGAAGGACATGACGAGTTGCCCCGGCTCCGAAACCTGTAACCTGGGCATCACCCAGTCCCGGGGACTGATCAACCAACTGACCGAGGACGTGGAAAACGAAGCGACCGACTCGACCGAACTGGATCACATCACCATCAAGGCCAGCGGTTGCCCGAACTCCTGCGGCCAGCATCACATCGCGTCCATCGGCTTTTCCGGTTCCGCGAAAAAGGTCAACGGCATTCTCGCGCCCCATTACGAAATGATGATGGGCGGGCGCATCACCGAAGACGGGGCCGTTTTCGGCATTCCCGTCATCAAACTGCCGGCAAAAAATGTTGCCAACGCAGTACGCCGGTCCGTTGACGCCTACAAGAAAGACAAGCAGAACAACGAATTGTTTGTGGAATTCTTCGATCGGGTCGGCAAAGGTTACTTCACCGACCTGCTGATTGATTTGAAGGAACTGCCGAATATCGAAGCGTCACCGCAATCGTATATCGACTTCCACGCGACCAAAGCTTTTTCACTGGATGACCGGGGACAGGGCGAATGTGCTGGTGCCTTGACGGACATGATCTCCGATCGACTGTCCGAAGCCGAGAGGTCTCTGTTCCAATGCAACCGCGCATTTGAGAAAAACGAATTCGCCGAAGCGGTGCGCCAGGCCAACCGGACCATTGTCTCCTCAGCCCGCGCCCTCTTGGTCACCGAAGGCATGGACTTTACGGACAACGTGGAAACCCTGACCAAGTTTGAATCGCTGATCGTGGAAACCGGCATCGTTTCCGAAAAACACGCTGGCGTCACTCTGCGTTATCAGGAAGACCCCGAACAGGCGGACAGCGCCAAAGCGAAAGCCATGCTGGATGAATCCCAGGCGTTGGTCGACGAATGCCGGAAAGCCAACGATAAGATGCAGTCGGACAAATCGCTCCGCATCCGAGTCGGTTCCAAAGGCAACGTTCCGGAAGAGCCTTCGGGCAACGGCGGGACGCCTGCCGGTGAAGAAGGCGTCAACGCTAAAATCGATCTGCTGGGAGTCAAATGCCCCTTCAATTATGTCAAAACCAAACTCAAGCTGGAGACCATGCAATCGGGTCAACGGCTGGAGGTTCTTTTGGACGACGGTGAACCCTCCGAGAACGTTCCCCGGAGTGTCCAGAATGACGGACATAAACTACTGTCTCATGTGGAAGAAAACGGACACCACAAAATCGTCATTGAAAAAGCCTAACAACGGTTCCAGGCGGAATGCTTAACAGTATGACTGGTTACGGCCGGTCGGAAAAACAAAATGGAGTTTTCGCCTGCAAGGCGGAAATCCGCTCTGTCAACAACCGCTTCATCGAAATCAATACCCGCCTTCCCAAGTTTTTAGCCCCACTGGAACTGCCCATCAAAAAATATATCAAGTCCAAATG
>JAUVMD010000182.1 GCA_030600405.1 Nitrospirota bacterium | reverse complement strand
GGAGGTTTTCTGCTCGATGGAGATGGCAGGGGACAAACCCTCGATATAATCGATGTCCGGTTTCTCCATCAATTGCAGAAACTGCCGGGCGTAAGCGGACAGCGATTCCACGTAGCGCCGCTGGCCTTCGGCGTAGATGGTGTCGAACGCGAGCGATGACTTTCCCGATCCGCTGAGGCCGGTGATGACCACCAGTTTTTCGCGCGGCAGGGTCAGGCTGATGTTCTTCAGGTTGTGCTCGCGGGCGCCTTTGATAGTTATGTTATCTACAGCCATTTATTAGTTTAATATAAATAAGTTAAAGTTATACATTAAGTATTGGATGCCACTTTTTATCGACCTTTTGGATGATCTCATCGGACATGATGATCTCATCCGGCCAGTTTTGCTGGTAGCCCTCTTCTGCCATTTTGCGGGTGACGTCGATGCCGATGCGCTGGTCTGCAATTTGGATGTCCCGTTTGGGATCGAGATTGTTGAACAGTTTCCAGAGCACCTGGGATGTGTTTTTTAGATCCACATGCGCTTCCAGCACCAGAAGCACGGCAATGGATTGAAATACCTCGTCGTTCAAAAAGTTTCGGATGAATTTGGTTCCCTGTCCAGGTCCGGTCTTATTGAGAGCGACCAGGACAATCGGTCTTCGTTGAGACACACTAATCACGTGACTGATATTTACTTCTGAAAACTTTTCTTTGATCTGTTCCGTGATTCCGGAGTCGGGAGGTTGAGTTTTGTTTTGCAAAATTTTGCGGGGCGGTTCGCCGTCAATTTTTCGGGTGGCGTCGATGCCGAGCTTGGAGCCATACAATGCCTGGTCGGATGCGTGGTTCAATACATCGAGAATGCCTTCCGAGAAAAACAAATCCTGCTCGAGGTCGACTTCGTTAAGCAGAAGTTTTAAAATTTCCGCTTCGTTCTGGACGTCCACGTCGGCGTCCACCGCAATGATGGTTTTGACGAAGCTCATCTGTCCCATGCCCCACAGGGTGGTCATGATACGCCGCGCCTGCATCGGGTAACGTTTTTCGATGGAAACGATCACGCAATTGTGAAACACGCCTTCCAGCGGCATGTTCATGTCGACAATCTCCGGCAGTTGGGTGCGCAACAGCGGCAGGAAAATGCGTTCAGTGGCCTTGCCGAGATAAAAGTCTTCCTGCGGCGGGATGCCGACGATGGTGGTCAGGTAAACCGGATTCTTGCGGTGCGTGATGGCGGTGACGTGAAACACGGGGTAGTCGCCATCCTGCGAATAATAACCGGTGTGGTCGCCAAACGGCCCCTCCAGCCACATCTCGGCGGGATCAATGTATCCCTCCAAAACGATTTCGGCATGGGCAGGCACTTCAAGATCGATGGTTTTGCATTTCACCAGCGGCACCGGTTTTTTGCGGATGAATCCTGCCAGCAGAAACTCATCAATGCCGTAGGGCAGGGGGGCCGAAGCGGCGTAGCAAGTCGCGGGATCTGCGCCGAGGGCAACCGCCACTTCCATGCGCTTGTTGGCTTTCTGGTATTCGTGAAAAAAGTGCGCACCGTCTTTATGAATGTGCCAATGCATGGCGGTAGTCTGTTTGTCGAACACCTGCATGCGGTACAGGCCCACGTTGCGGATGGATTGATCCAGACTGCGATTAATGACGATGGGATAGGTGATGAAGCGTCCGGCATCGTTCGGCCAGCACTGGAGAATCGGGATGCGGTCGAGGTCGACTTGGTCGCCGGTTATCACCACCTCCTGGCAGGAGGCCTGTTTGGCCGGGACGATTTTCGGAGGAAATTTCGCCGCCTGCAGAAGCATGGGCAGGAGTTTAGCTTTGTCGATGAGCGTCGCGGGCGGGGCGATTTTGAGATAGCGCTCGATCTCGCGCGCGATGTTCTCTAGGCTGGAGACGCCGAGGGCCATCCGGATGCGCCGCCAACTGCCGAATGCGTTGATCAGCACCGGCATGGCGGACCCTTCGACGTTTTCAAACAGCAGGGCTTTGCCGCCCTCCGGACTTTTGGATACGCGGTCGGTGATCTCGGCGATTTCCAGAATAGGAGAAACCGGTTCGGTGATGCGAACTAGCTCCCCTTCGGATTCCAGCCGCGTTATAAACTCTTTTAGGGATTTATAGGTCATGGACGTCACTGCATAGCAAAATTGAGCGAAACGAATCATTATATCCCACCAGCGTTACGCTGAACTCATTTTTTTTAAACGCGCCCAATGGCTTTCTCCAGGCGGTAACTGTCAGCAAGTTCCCCCTCCGGGCAGGAGGCGGCTTATGCTAGGATATCCACCATGTGGATGTATTTTTTGAAACGTCTGGGACACGGCATTCCGGTTCTCCTGACCGTAGCCACGCTGACCTTCGGTATCATGCACCTGGTACCCGGCGGGCCGTTCGATCAGGAGAAAAAACTCCCTCCCGAAATCATCGCCAATATCGAAGCCAAGTATCATCTCGACAAGCCGGTCTGGCAACAGTACCTGCTGTACATGAAACAGATTCTGCAGGGTGATATGGGGCCTTCGTATAAGTATGTCGGGAGGGACGTGTCCGACATTATTCTAGAAGCGTTTCCCGTGTCGCTCACCCTGGGGTTGTGCGCGGTATTGGTCACCCTTGGGCTGGGAGTGCCAGCGGGGGTGCTGTCCGCCGCGCGGCAGAATTCGTGGGTCGACCATAGCTGTATTTTCGCCGCCACGCTGGGGATTTCCCTGCCCAGTTTCGTTCTGGGAGCCTTGTTGATTCTGTTATTTTCGCATCAATGGCACCTGCTGCCGCCGGCATTGTGGGAGGGGCCGAAGCATGTGTTGATGCCCGCTTTTGCTCTAGGGGCGGGATTTGCCGGGTATATTGCGAGGCTCACCCGCTCGACGGTGATCGAAGTATTGGGCGCAGATTATATCCGCACCGCCCGCGCCAAGGGGTTGAGCGAAACCAAGGTGTTACTCAAACACGCTCTCAGCAATTCGATTACGCCGATTGTTTCGGTAATGGGTCCGTTGACGGCGGGGCTGGTGACGGGTTCGTTTGTGATCGAGTTTATTTTTTCCGTGCCGGGTATGGGAAACTTTTTCATCACCGCTGTCACCAACCGCGATTATCCGTTGATCATGGGGGTGACGCTGGTGTACGCCGTGTTGATCGTGCTGGCCAATATAATGGTGGATCTGGTTTACATGAAACTGGACCCGCGGATTTCCCTCACCAGGCCGAAGGATTGAGCGATGTTCACTAAAATGCCGTTGCCCTCCAAATTGAGCGCTATCTTTTTATTGGGATTGATCTTGTGTGCCCTGTTCGCACCGTGGGTGGCCCCGTATTCCTATGAAACACAGGATACCCTGAAAACCCTCGCCGCGCCCGATGGCACTCATTGGATGGGCACGGACCGCCTGGGGCGCGATGTGTTTTCCCGCATGGTCTACGGGGCGCGGGTATCGCTGTTTATCGGGGTGTTCACCACGCTGTTGGCGCTGGTGATCGGGACGGTCTACGGTGCAGTTTCCGGATACGTCGGTGGGAAAACGGACAATGTCATGATGCGTATCGTTGACGTCGTGTTTGCATTGCCGGATCTGCTGATGATCATCCTGATCATAGTGGTGCTGGGGCGGGGGCTCCTGGGAATTTTTCTGGCGCTCACCCTGGTGAGTTGGGTCACGGTGGCGCGGTTGGTGCGGGGCGAGGTGCTCCGGATTAAAGAATTTGCGTATATCGAAGCGGCTCGGGCCATCGGCGCCAGTCATAGACGTATCGTATTCTATGAAATCCTTCCCAACATTTTGGGAGTCTTGATTGTGACCCTAACCTTTCGTATTCCAGTGGCGATTCTGGCGGAATCGACGCTCAGTTTTATCGGGTTGGGGATCGCGCCGCCGTTCAGCAGTTGGGGCACGCTGGCGAATGACGGCTGGACGGCAATCAAGTTTTATCCCCATCTGATCCTGTTTCCCTCGCTGGCGATTTTCCTGACCATTTTATCGTTCAATTTTCTGGGAGAAGGCCTGAGAGATTGGCTTGACCCGCGAAAAATAAATTGATAAGGTTAATAAATTGAATAGCTTAAAGGATCTGATCTAGAATCATTTTTAGGTTTTTTCTGGGAGCGGGATAGCGGTAAACTGTAAGTGCGCATACGGCACATAAGCGTGAGCCGTATTCAGGTTTGGTTTTAAAATTTGAAGAATGAACACTCTTTGTTTCGGGTTGACAACGCGAAACAGTCGATTTAAAGTACCGATTCCTTAAGGATTGGAGCTTTGGTCCAGGGTGGATCATTGATGACATGGGCCATGACTCAGATAAAAAGTGATCTGATTTGCGAGATTATCCGCAAGTCCCAAACCCAGTTTCTT
>JAUVMD010000045.1 GCA_030600405.1 Nitrospirota bacterium | reverse complement strand
GGAAGCCTACTGCAACCAGGTTTATTTCGGGAGTGGCGCTTACGGCGTCGAAGATGCATCGCTGGTCTATTTTGGGAAGCGTGCGAAGGGTTTGACCTTGCTTCAAGCAGCTATGCTGGCGGGTTTGCCCAACTCCCCAAATAGCGCAAATCCATTCAATAATTTTGAACGGGCCATGAACCGAACGCGGACGGTATTGAAACGAATGGTCAGTTCCAACTTTATAAGCCCCATCCAAATGGAAGAAGCTTTGGAAACCGATCTGGAGCTGGCGCCGCGCCGGATTCAATCCAATCCCAATCAGTACTTCATTCAATACGTGATTTCCAAGCTTGAAAAAGAATACGGCAAGGAATTTGTTCATTTTGGCGGTCTCAAGATTTTTACCACCATTGACTTTCGCTTACAGCAGTTCGCCCAACAGTCCGTGACCACCCATATGAAAAGCCTCGATAAACGGATGGAATCCCGTGAGGACGAAGAAGTTTTGCAGGCCGCGGTGGTGGCGTTGGAAAACAAAACCGGCGCCGTTCGCGTGCTACTAGGCGGACGGGATTATGCCCAAAGCCAGTTCAATCGGGCGGTTTCCAACAACCGTATGGCCGGGTCTTCCTTTAAACCGATCGTTTATTTAGCGGCTATGGAGAATTTGGGAATCTCGCCTGCGACCGTGATGAAGGACGAGCCCGTTATTTTGAAAATTTCACGGGATAAAACCTGGGAGCCGAAAAACTTCAATGATGAATACTTCGGAAATTTGATTTTGAAGCGGGCGTTGATGAAATCCCTGAACGTGGTGTCAGCAAAACTGGTGCACGATATCACTCCGGCACGCGTGATCAAAACCGCACGTCAGATGGGAATCACCAGCCCCTTGGGAGAAAACCTGTCATTGGCGTTGGGCGCCACCGGGGTCTCGCCGCTCGAAATGGCTGGCGCGTATAGTGTCATCGCTAACCTGGGAATTTTAAACGAGCCTTATCTGGTAGACCGGATAGAGGATTTCCGGGGCAACACCCTCTACGAGCATTTCTACTTCGGCGTTCAAAGGTTTTCGCAGAAATCCATTTACCCCCTCCTGGACATGATGCGAGGCGTGGTGGAAGAGGGCACAGGGAGAGTGGTCCGGCGCATGGGCTTCCGGCATCCGGCGGGCGGCAAAACGGGAACGACCAACGATTACAAGGACGCCTGGTTTGACGGTTATACCAAGGATTTTTCGGTTTCGGTTTGGGTGGGTTATGACAGCAACATCCCCATGATCGACCGGAACGGCCGGGGCCTGACGGGTGGTAGCGCCGCCGCACCCATCTGGGGATATTTCATGAAGAAAGGATTGAGAGGGAAAAGTCTGGCCAATTTTCCCGTACCCGAAGGAATACGGTTTGTTGAAGTGGATTCCGAAACCGGTTATATCGCGAATATAAATACAAACAAGACAATGAAGGTAGCGGTGAAAAATGATGTCGTATTGACTTTGCCGCCATCTACAGACTCCTTCCAAAGATATTTTCCTTTAGACGAACCAGAACCTGAAACGAACCCTTCTCCCAACAACAATACAGAGGAAAATGTTTTACCAGAGTTTTAAATACTTTTTAGTCCGAACCGGACTTACGTTGTTCCTGGTCTTGGTCTTCGGCTACATGTCGTTATATTTCGTGCACGAAGTGGCTCTACCGAACGTGTATTTCAACGACCTGTGGATCAAGTGGGCTGTGGTTGGCATCTGTCTGTTTTTCGGGTTTGTGGTTTATGGAATTTTCGGGGAACACCGTTTTCTTAGTTCTCTGATCAGCCTGAAGCATATCGACCTTAAAACTGTGGGACCTGAAATTAGAAAACAGTTTCAAAATTTGGTCGAATTCACCGGGTCTTCCTATTTTTTACCTGGAAAGGGCCGCGAACTGCGGGAACAGTTGATTCAGGATTATGCTGAATTTCTGATGAGTACCGGTTCCGAGGACCCAGAAGCCCTGAACATTTTTCTGAAAGCCTTCCTGCAGGATCCCAAACAAACCCGTTTTCGTAATGTTCTGGTTTCCACCCTGTCCCGGAAAGGGGAACTGACCGATCAGGAAATTGACCTGATGCTGGTGATTATGAAGACTGAGGGACACGAGGACCGGGAACTACTCAACCATATGGTCACCGTTTTTCTGAAGCAGGAGTGGTTCACCAACAAGTCGGAGCCGGTTTTCCTGAAAGCCTTACAACTAAAAACCGGCCAGGAAAATAAAATTATCAGCTTTATGCTTCCCCATTTGCTTGATAAAAAGCGAACCGATTATTTGGCCGTAAATTTTTATCTGGAGTCCTTATCCTCTTTGCCCGAAGATCAACGGGGAACAATGACCTACCTTGTGGGTACCAGCTACTGTGAAGAGCGATTCAAAGTGCTCGATCCCGATCTGCATGCGCGATGCAAACAGGTTTTCGATTCATTAGAAACCCAAACCAAAGAGCGTCTGCTCCGTTTGGCCAAGGATGCCAAAGTTTCCGAACAATGGAAAAGGGTCAAGCTGTTTCATTCCGATGACAAACAGGCTCTGGAGCGGTTAAAGGTCTACACCGGATTGAGTCCCACGTTCTGGCAAGTGGTTGGCAAAAAAGTGGCGGAAGGACTGGGAGGCGGCATTTTCAATCTGATCAAAAAAGTGGTTTTCAAGGTGTTCGATGGTTTGAACGTCATGGGAAGCATGAATACGGCTACCAAACTGGTCCTTGCGGGACTCATTTTTGGTGGAATGTTTTATGCCGCTGTGGCGGTGGATTGGAAAGCCCTGATTCCGGCCCCCCAACCGGTGCCGACGGTTCCCCCGGAGCAGGCGGCAGTTCCAACGATGAAAGTTTTTACCCTTCAGGTGGCCGCGGTGAAAAGTAAGGGCCAGGCCGACGCCACCGTCCGGCGGCTTAAAAAAAAGAAGGTGGAAAACGTATATGTTGTGGAAATCCCACGTAAAGAGGGAGGATTCTGGTATAAAGTCCGGGTGGGAAAATTCCGCGAACGTGAAATGGCGGAAAAAGTCGCCGCCATCCTGATGAATCAAAAAAAGATCCGATCCTACTTCATTATTGAACTGGATGTCCACCCCAAAACCTGATGATCCGCGTTTTCATTTAGGAACTCCTTCGTCTTAATTGGTCATGACAAAAACTCTGGAACTCCACACTAAAAATATAGAAAGTTTTGTTACGGAAGATGAGATCGCCCGCCTGCAACCGGAGGTGGACCGACACCAACAGAATTTGGAATCCGGTCGGGGGAAGGGTGCGGAATTTCTGGGTTGGCTCCATCTGCCTTCGCAAACCACGTCGGACGCACTAAGGGAAATAGAACATTCAGCTGCCTGGATCCGGGAAAACTGTGAGACGTTGGTGTCCATCGGTATCGGCGGCTCCTATCTGGGTGCCAAAGCCGCGATTGATTTCGGAAGCCACACTTTTTCGAATCAACTCCCGCCGTCAGCGAGGGGAGGGCCAGAAATCCTATTTGCCGGTCAAAACATCAGTTCCGACACTCTTCACGATCTCTTGGAAATTCTAGAAGATAAAAAAGTTTGTCTGAACGTGATTTCAAAATCCGGAACCACCACCGAACCGGCCATCGCGTTTCGTCTACTCAAGCAATTTATGGAGAAAAAATACGGGCCCGATGAAACGCGCAAGCGCATCTTCGTGACCACCGATCCAAAAAAAGGGGTCCTCAAGCAGTTGGCGGATGAAGAAGGGTATCGACGTTTCGTGATTCCCGGCGATGTCGGAGGTCGGTATTCCGTGTTGACTCCAGTGGGATTGCTGCCCATCGCTGTTGGGGGGCTGGATATCAAGGAGATGGTGGCTGGTGCCGTCGATTGCGAAAAGCATACCTCCCGGCATTCCGCCTTGGATCAAAACTCAGCCTATCGCTACGCAGCCATTCGCAATCTATTGCTTCGAAAGGGGAAAACTCTCGAACTCATGGCCGCGTTTCATCCGGCCTTGCAAACTGTGGTAGAGTGGTGGCGGCAGTTGGCCGGAGAGAGCGAAGGCAAGGACGGAAAGGGCATTTTCCCCGCTACCGCAGAATATACGGCCGATTTGCATTCCCTCGGACAATGGGTTCAGGAAGGCAACCGGATCATTTTTGAGACCTTTCTCAGGGTGGCCTCTTCGAATCATCTGATAGAGATACCCAAATTTCCGGAAGACCGGGATGGCCTGAACTATCTCGCTGGTAAAAACCTCGACGAGGTGAATGAGAAAGCTTGGCAGGGTACCGCCCAAGCCCACCTCGAAGGCGGCGTGCCCAACATGACCCTGACGGTGAAAGACCGTAGCGCTCATACTCTGGGCTATCTGTTCTATTTTTTTCAGAGGGCTGTGGCCATGTCAGGATATTTGATAGGCGTCAATCCGTTCGACCAGCCGGGTGTAGAATTTTATAAAAACAACATGTTTCGACTTTTGAATAAACCAGGTTACCGGAAGGAAAAATAATGGGGACCGTCAGTAAAGATTTAAATGAAACCGTTCACCGCATCGCGTTTAAGGAAATCAATTCAGGACCGCCGTCCAAGCAATATCAAAGCGATCCGTTGTTGGCTCGCCTTAAGGAGTTGGGCACCGAGTTGTGGATCGACACCGGGGATTTGGAACTGGCTCAATCGATATGGAAAAACGAATTGACTGCGCTCACCACCAACAACACGTTAGCCAATCAGGTGGTGCAGAGTGGAGTCATGGACGCAGTAATTCAGGAAACCGTGGACAAACTCAAGGAAGCCGCCTCCGGCCTGAGCCGCGAGGAACTGGTGATGGAAATCGGCTTTGTGATCAATTGCCGCATCGCCCTGAGACTGGTCGAGGCGTTCAAGGTCAAGGTCAGCGTCGAATTGCATCCTTCGATATCACGCGATATCGAAAAAAGCGTCGAGTATGGCAAGCGGTACTTTGCCGTGTGTCCCGAATATTTCACGGTCAAGGTTCCTTTGACGCCGGAAGGCCTGCTGACGACCCGGCGGATACGGCAGGAAAACATTCCGGTAAACTTCACCCTGGGTTTTTCCGCCCGGCAGAATTACCTCGCCGCCCGTCTTTCCAACCCGAATTATGTGAATGTTTTTCTGGGACGGCTCAACGCTGTGGTGGCGGACAACTCCGCCGGCAGTGGTGAGTGGGTGGGTGAAAAAGTCACTCTGCATACCCAGAGCGCCCTGGAAGAAGTGCGCAACAACCACCCCGATGTGGAAACCCGTTTGATCGCCGCGAGTATCCGTAACGGCGATCAGGTTGCGACTCTGGCGGGAATGGATGTCCACACAATTCCCCCCAAGGCGATGAAGGAGTTTCAGGACTCCGGCCGCACTCCGGATCAGATCCATAAAACGGATGGCACGGCATTAAATCCGGATATGAAATCAGAACATGACTGGAGCGCTCGGGTGGCCCACCTTTGGGAGCTGGACGGCGATTTCCGCAAAGCGGTCGACCGCCTGATGGCCCGCGGCGATCTCGATCAAATGTCCGGAGATGATCTGGTCCAATTCTGCGAGGATAGCGGGCTCGATTTGTTCCATCCCTTTACTGGCCAGGACCTGAACAAAATCCAGGATGACGGTAAAATTCCTAAACTGGCCAACTGGCCCGGTTCCATCGCGCTTGACGATCTTATGACCCAATCGGCCCTGCAATCGTTCGCCAAGGACCAGAACGCGCTGGATGCAAGGATCCAATCCTTTCTTAAATAGGGTCGTCACATGATCCTTACCGGGGATGTCGGGGGGACTAAAGTCAATTTAGCCCTGTTCGATATTAATAAGGGTATTCCCAGCTTGTCGGTGGAACGTAGTTATGCCAGCCGGGATTATCCCGATCTGTTTCACTTGCTCGAACATTTCCTTAAAGAAACCCAACCGAAGCTGACCCATGCCTGCCTGGGGGTGGCCGGTCCCGTTCACGAAGGCCGGTGCGAGATTACTCATTTACCGTGGGAAATCAACGTCCGTGAATTGAAACCCCTCTTGGGAACCGATTCCGTTTCACTGATCAACGATCTGGCGGCACTGGCCTATGGGATTCCCTATTTATCCGATGATGAAGTGGCAGTGATTCAGGAAGCCCAGGGCGAACCCAACGGCAGTATCGGTGTGCTGGCTGCCGGGACCGGTTTAGGGCAGGCGTTTCTCGTCCCGGAGGAGGGAGGGCGCTACCGGGTTCTTGAAACCGAAGGCGGGCAATGCGATTTTCCCGCCGGCTTCGCGTTGGAAGTCAGCCTGTTGGAATACCTGGGCCAGGTTTCCGGCCGGGTTTGCATCGAGGATGTTTTATCCGGGCCCGGCTTGATCCGGATTTTTGAATTTTTTAAAGCGCGCGATCAGGAAACCGAACCCGATTGGTTGTCCGACGAATTTGAGCAGGAGGAGCCGGCAGAGGTGATTTCCCGCAACGGGTTATCCAAAAAATTCAGGTCCTGCGAGAAGGCCCTTGAAATGTTTGTGTCTGTGTATGGAGCGGTGGCGGGCAACTTGGCGCTTCAGATTATGGCACGGGGCGGTATATACATCGGCGGGGGGATCGCCCCCGAAATTCTGCCGCTTCTGAAATCGCATTCATTTTTGGAGGCGTTTCGCGATAAAGGAAAATCCAGGGGTTTCATGGAGCAAATTCCAGTGAAAGTCGTTATGAATAAACGCGCTCCGCTGTTGGGGGCGGCCTATTTTGCGCTGGGAGAAAATAGAATTCAGTGATAAAGTGACTGTTTTTATTTGTTCAACGTGCGTTCAGGAATGGAAATATGAAAAAGAAATTGAATAAAATTGTTCTGGCTTATTCGGGAGGGCTGGACACCTCAGTCATTATCAAATGGCTGAAAGAAGAATACGAGGCAGAGGTTATCGCGTTCTGCGCCGATCTCGGCCAAGGGGAGGAGTTGGACCCGGTTCGGGAAAAGGCTCTCGCTACCGGAGCGAGTAAAATTTATATCGAGGATTTGAAAGAGGAATTCGTCAAGGATTTTGTATTTCCTATGTTGCGGGCCAACGCATTTTACGAAAATCATTATCTACTGGGCACCGCCATCGCCCGCCCGTTGATTGCCAAGGAGCAGATTCGCGTGGCCGGCCTCGAAAACGCCGAAGGGGTTTCGCATGGAGCCACGGGCAAGGGTAACGATCAGGTCCGATTCGAATTGACCTATATGACCCTCAATCCTGATATCGTCATCATTGCCCCCTGGAGAGAGTGGAATCTGGACTCGCGCACCAGCCTGTTCGATTATGCCACCAGCCATGGCATACCGGTTCCCGTGAGCAAGGACAAACCGTACAGCATGGACAGGAATCTGTTCCACATCAGCTACGAGGGCGGGGTTCTGGAGGATCCCTGGTATGAGCCTCACGAGGAAATGTTCATGTTATCGGTTTCGCCGGAAAAGTCTCCGGATCAACCGACAGTACTTGAAATTAACTATGAAAACGGCGATCCTGTAGCTGTCAATGGAGAGCGAATGAGCCCGGCTCATTTGTTGACCAAGATGAATGAACTTGGTGGGCAAAACGGGATTGGACGGATCGATATCGTTGAAAACCGATTTGTTGGAATGAAGTCGCGGGGTGTTTATGAAACCCCCGGAGGCACCATCCTGCATGCCGCCCACCGGGACTTGGAGACCATCACCGTCGATCGTGAAGTGATGCATCTTCGGGATTCACTCATACCGGCCTATGCGCGATTGGTTTATAATGGAATGTGGTATTCGCCGGAACGGCTTCTGCTTCAGAAGATGATCGATGAAGTGCAGAAGACAGTAACCGGAACCGTTCGCCTCAAATTGTATAAAGGCAATTGCATAGTTACGGGACGCAAAGCGGACCGCTCTCTTTACTGCCCGGAGACCGCCTCCTTTGAAAAGGATGAGGTTTACCGTCAAAACGATGCCGAAGGGTTTATCCGGCTCCATGCTCTCCGATTAAAGCGATTTTCGGAAATCCTCGGTGACAAACTGTTCTAAACCATCATGAGCCGTATTTTAGTTGTCGATAATGAAAAGAGCATGCGGGAAATGCTTTCCATCGCCTTGAAAAAAGAAGGTTATGAGGTGGAGACCGCCCGCAACGGCGAAGTTGCGGTCGAAAT
>JAUVMD010000170.1 GCA_030600405.1 Nitrospirota bacterium | reverse complement strand
TTTAAACATCACATTGTGAAAGGAAAAATTATGAAGCGTATTTACTTATTCATGTTCCTGGCCATATGGATGTTTGCAGCCTGTTCATCCAACAGCGGAACAGTAAAATCTGATGCCTCCATTACGGAGTCTCCGGCGGAAACTCAGGCTGCCGCTCCGGCAGAAACAAGCGCCAGCAAAAGTAGCGACGAAGTATTTCACCATACCGGCGTCGGCTTTAGCATGACCAAGCCTGGGGGCTGGAAATACCTGTCTCCGGAAATAGTTAAAACGGCAAGCGAATCCATGAAATGGAACGATGCAGAACTGGAAAAGATGATCAAGAATAACCCCAATGCACCTCTGGTGGTGATCACCCGGTATCAGGAGCCTTATCCGACGCTCAACCCGAGCGTTGCTATCACCATAGTTAATTTGCCTGTCGAGGGCATGCGCCCAAAGGATATTTTGAATATGTCCACGGAAGTGTTGAAACGTGCATATCCGGACCTGGCCTATGTGGATGAAGTCCAGGATGCCAATGTGGATGGCATTAACGGGGCTTACACCAAGATCAAATACACCATGGCCGCAGGTGACAAGAAATTCCCGACCCTGACCCGCATGTGGCTGGTACCGCGTGGAAAAATCATGTTCACCGTCGGCATGTCCGGTCCGCAGGAGGGCTCAGATGTTTCCGAGGAATCCTTCAGTGAAATCCTGAAATCCATAAGGATCGAGAAATAGTACCTCCATCTTAAGGACGGCCCTTCGGGGCTGTCCTTACGGATACCTAAACTAAAAACTTCGCATGAAACGACTTTCAATACCTTTTTTATTAATAGTGGTCCTCCCCTGCCCCACCACCATTTGAAATCCCTCAAAAGTTGCATTTTCAGGCCTTCCTGTGTTTATATACCGGGTCGTTCTTACCCTAGGAGTTTGGATTTGACATCATTTTTCTTTTCAGATATGTTGAACGTAATACCTTAAAAATTCAAAACTTATCGATCATGACACCCAAACAGACGACCGCGAAAAAAATTATCAGTATCGACAAGGCCAAAAAGTCCCAGAAGCCCATGAAGGGCCGGGAAATTATTGTCAGATCCCTTGAAAATGAAGGATGTGAGGTGCTTTTCGGCTATCCCGGCGGGACCTCGATGGAAATCCATCAGGCACTCACACAGAGCAAAAAAATCCGGATGGTGCTTCCCCGGCACGAACAAGGCGGTGCTTTAGCCGCAGGGGGCTATGCCCGCGCGACCGGCAGACCTGGGGTGTGCATGGCGACCTCCGGACCCGGAGCCATCAACCTCCTCACCGGTATTATGGACGCCAAGCTGGATTCCATCCCGGTGATCGCTATCACCGGGCAGGTTGCCACCACCGTGATGGGAAGCGATGCGTTTCAGGAAGCCGATGTCGTGGGCGCCACCTTTCCGCTGGTCAAGCACAGTTATCTGGTCCAGGATATCAACGATATTCCGCGGATCATCCACGAGGCGTTCCATATTGCCAGTACCGGACGGCCCGGACCGGTCCTGATCGATATTCCCAAAAATATCCAGCAACAGGAGGGGATCGCAGATTTCGACGTCCGTTTCGATGTTACGGGCTACAAGCCCAATCTGAAACCGGCGCCCCAGCAGATCAAAAAAGCCGCCCACTTCATCAAGGAAGCCAAACGGCCGCTCATTTACGCAGGCGGCGGCATCATTTGCTCAGGCGCGTCCCAGGAATTGCGCCAACTGGTCAAGAAGACCGGCATTCCCATCACCAACACCGTCATGGGACTGGGCACGTATCCGATGGAGGATCCGCTGTCTTTGCACATGCTGGGAATGCATGGCGCGGTGTACGCCAATATCGCCATCAATCAGGCTGACCTCGTTATCGCGCTTGGCGTCCGATTCGATGACCGCGTCACCGGCAAACTGGCCGAGTTCTGCAAAAACGCCAAATTCATCCACGTCGATATCGATCCGTCGGAGATCAATAAAAATATTGTGGTGGATGTGCCGATTCAGGGCGACGTCAAACAGGCGCTCAAAATGCTGAACGAAACTGTTGAACCGAAAAAAGATATTGGACCGTGGGTCAAACAAATTGATGGCTGGAAAAAAGAATTTCCACTGGCTTACCAGTTGGACGAAAAAGCCATCGTGCCGCAGAACGTCATAGTCGAAGCGCAAAAACTGGCGGATGACGACGCCATCGTTTCCGTCGGCGTCGGCCAGCACCAGATGTGGGTGGCGCAATTCTGGCGATTCCATTCGCCCCGTACCTTTTTGTCTTCTTCGGGATTGGGAGCCATGGGCTTCGGCCTGCCCGCCGCCATGGGCGCGCAGGTGGCGTATCCCGACCGGCAAGTCATCAACATCGACGGCGACGGGTCGTTCCTGATGAACATCCAGGAACTTCAGACCCTGAAAATCGAGAATATCCCCGTCAAGAACATCGTACTCAACAACGCGCACCTTGGAATGGTGGCGCAGTGGGAGGACCGGTTCTACAAATCCCTGCGCGGCCATACCTTCATCGGCGACGCTGATTTCGCGGAGATCGCTGATGCCTTCGGCATTGCGGGCGAAACCATCCGCAAACCGGAGGAAGTGGGTCCGGCGCTGAAACGCATGTTCAAACACAAGGGACCGTATGTGCTTGACGTCAAGTACCCGTACAACGACCAGAGCCACGGGCACGTCATCCCGATGATCCCCGGCGGGCATACCTATCTCGACACTATCCTCGACCAGACGCACAACCTGCGCGAGTACTGGAAAGAAAAAGGTATCGAACCATAGGAAAGATTGAGTAGAAAAAACAGACTCCCCCATCCCGCAAGGGGGTGGGGGATTTTTTTATGTCCTGCGTTTGGCGCTGTATTCGACGTAGGCGCGGACGATGTTTTCATCGATCCGGTCGAAGTGTTTCCATTTGGAGTATTTGGCTTTGAGTTTTTCTTTGACGAGGGTGATGGTGCCGGGCAAGTTTATACGGTCGTCCAGCGCATCGTTGACGAACCGTTTGAGTTCCATGAGGTAATGTTTCATCTGGGTCACAATCGGCTTGCCGCCGACAGGTCCGTGACCCGGCACGATTACTTCCGCGTCGAGGTCATCCATTTCCACGAGCGCATTTATCCACGATTCAATATTGCTGTCGCCTAAAAAGGGAATAATGCGGTTGGACACCAATCCGCCGGTGATGATGATCCGCCATTTGGGAATGTAGACGTACAGGTCGCCGTCGGTGTGTGCCGGGCCGGGGTGGATCAGCTTGAGATGATATTTGCCCAGCTTCAGTTCCAACTTCTTTTTAAACGAAAGGTTGGCCGGAGTGACTTTTCGTTTTTCCCGTTCGGCTTCGAGGACCGTCATCGCCTGCGCCCGTTTCTGCGCAATGATGGTGCGGGCCGACTTGAAAACGCCGTTACCGGAAATATTCTCTTTATGAAAATGGCTGTTGACAACATAAACCACGGGTTGGTTGGTCATTTTGCGGATGGCCTTGAGCACCTGCGCGGCTTCCTGCTTACTACCACGGGTGTCGATGACAATCACCCCCTCCTTGGTGGTGATAAAGGCCGCGTTGGCGCCGTTTCCGGTCAAATCCACCATACTATAAATATTGGGGAGGGCCTCGGTCAGCCGCGCTTCCTGTGCGAATACTCCGCCGGCAGCACTCATCCATACCAGAAATCCTACGCACAAACATTTGAAAAACCGCATCACCCGCTGTTCCCTTTCTATTCTTCGGTTAATGGAAGCAATAAAGTCATGGTACCATTGAATGACTTTGAGTAGCTACCAATTTGTGGTAATTTAGCAGTCATGACCCAAGACAACAAGGACAAGCAGGATTTTCTGAGCAACATGCTGAGTAAAGGGGATGTGATGGTGTGTCTGGATGCGCGCCAACCGGACGTTGAAGTTCCTAAAGCGCACAAGACCAACCCCATGTTGAACTTGGTACTCAGCCTTAACTTCCGGCGGCCTATCGATGTTCTGGAGGATGGCATATACGGCTCGTTGTCTTTCGGCGGGCGACCGCACAAATGCGTCATTCCCTTCACGGCCGTGTGGGCGATTTACGAACCCAACACGCAGAAAGGCCAGGTATGGGAAGCCAGCATTCCGGAGGATATCGACTGGGGCGACCCGGCAGGCGCCGCGTCGAGCATCATCCCATCCGGCAAGACTTCGGAGAAGCATTCTCTGAAGACGGTTGCCGGTTCCGGCAAGTCCAACAAACCCAGACGGGACCGCAGTCATTTGCGGGTTATTAAATAAAACGCCGGCCTCCGATCCGATATTCCCGGAGAAGCGGAGGGACTCCTGATTTTTTCCTTTAAAATCAATAATTTTGGTGATCGCCTGCCATCGGCGCGCATCTGAAATTTCTTTTTACAAAAGCGGGACGGATAGTTTAAACTACATAGCTGTTTAAAATAAAGAACCCTCAAATCGATTTCATGGTGGGCGTAGCTCAGTTGGTAGAGCCCTGGATTGTGGCTCCAGTGGTCGCGGGTTCAAATCCCGTCGCTCACCCCATATTTTTAATACGCGCCCGTAGCTCA
>JAUVMD010000116.1 GCA_030600405.1 Nitrospirota bacterium | reverse complement strand
ATCCACCAGAAAACTCCACCCAAAACCACAGCCGCCGCATACAGATAAACCAACTGCCACAGGGCGGTGCCCGTTTGTTGCTCGGACCAGCTGGAAACTCCAATTGTCATCCAACTGCTGGGATGAAACCCGAATTCCGGCATTTTGAGGCTTTCAACAAAAGCAATGATTGCTTCATCGGAAACTTTTTTGTCAAAAAACTTTTCCGGCGATAAAAATCTAAAAAACGCAACCAGGCATGCGAGATAAAACAAACCCATGAAAGACAATATCTGATAGGCTTTGTCCGTAGGAAAAAACCACATCAATATCATAATTCCGATGATTCCCAACAGAGTGGGAATCACCACAAAAGGCGGCAAGCTTGCCAGAAGATAAAAGTAGTATCCGAAATTCACATTAAAATAATATCCGTACGCCAGAAAGATGGGGAAGGCAAAAATCAGCACCACCCAGGATGCGTTGACGAGGGTTTGAACAAAGCGCACGCGAACAATAGAATCTTTGCTTATCGGCTGTGAGTGCAGGAAATCCAGATCTGAAGAAATATAGTAAATGGATAACGAAGCGATGATGGCGGAAAATAAAACCATCACGAACAGAGTGAGGAATATCACGTTCAGCAGTTGAAAGATCAATTCCTCTCCGACCTTAAAGGGCAATTCATCCAAATACCGGATCATCCGGTAAAAGAAAGCATAATTGGCCACGAAGAAAAGACTCCCGAGGATCCCGATCAATCCCCATCGGGTCCACTTATCAGGGGCCGGATGAGTAAGATTATTTTTCAAAAACAACCATCGGACCCGGAAAAGCTTGTACGTATCGGTCATCGCCAACATAGAATCGACTCTCAAGAATAGTGGACAGGTATTTTGGGCTTTAAGACTGTCTATTTAGGATAAAGGGTTTTGGCCCATTGGACACAAATAAAATCCATCCAGCGACGATCTCCCAAATCGTTCCGGGAACGGGAGATATAACCCATATGGCCGCCGAACTCCGGGTTAATGAAGTCTATCTGCTGGCTCATCCGCGCACTCTGAAAAATTTCCGGGGGGATAAAGGGGTCGTCCTGAGAGCAGAGAATAGTGGTGGGGACAGCAATATGCTCCAAAAATTGCTTTGCACTGCATTCTTCATAATAGGCTTCCACACGCGGATAACCGAAAGCCGGGGCGGTATACTCCACGTCAAACTCCCAGATGGTGTTGGGCGTAGCCGCGGGTCGAAAAGCGTCCGGATGGCATTCCACCATGGCTTCCACCTGCCGGTTCATCAGTTTGAGATAATATTTATTGAAGGTGTTAGACCAGGGTCCTTCCGATATCTGCCGGCTGGCCACTTCAAGATCGAGAGGAGGGTTCACTGCCAGAGCGGAATGGACATTGGAGGGGATTTGCCTGCCCTCGCCCAGGTATTTCAGAAGAATATTGCCCGTCAGGGAAAACCCCATCACCAGGAGTTTCCTGGCGGGATACAGATCCACAATAAATTGGATCATCCGCGCCAAATCCTCACTCGATCCGCCATTCCAGAGCCGGTCACACAATCCAATTCCGCGACCACTTCCCCGATGATTCATCATAAAAACGCCAAAACCCTCTTGGAAAAGCTTGGCGGCGATCCGGCGCATATAACCGGATTCACTGCACCCGCCCATGCCATGACCAATGAGCACGACTGGAGCAGTTTCCTCGGCCGCTTTTAACTCATACATCAACAGCAAGTTTTTTTCGTCCAGCCGAATCCGATGCTGGGCCCTTCGCGGAAGTTCGGGATTGGGAGTGAACTGGGAACCGATAATCGTCTGCGCAATCGGTCCACGAACCAGGGGATGAGGATCAAAACTATAATCGAAACCAGCCATAAGAACTCCCATCCGGCCGAGGCTAACCTTGCCTAAGAGCTTAAAAAATGAAGCTTAAAACGCCAATGATTGAAATAAATATTCCATCCAGCGTATCTATATAGGAAGTGACTCGATACATTACAGGTTACCCTCATTTCAAGGTCTTCGGGTAGCTAAAAGGGTCCTTTATCTGTATTTTAAAGGCTCTTGACGGGCCTCTTCCTAATTGATAGATTGACCTCATCGTTAAACGGGGAATTTAGATTATATGCGCATTTTTAATAAAAAAATCAAGTGCGGCACCGTGGCCGTTGTTTTTTTGGCCGTATGGTTTGCGATAAGCTCCACGGCACCCTCCTCCATGGCCGGGACATCCCAAGAGGCTCTTCACAAGGCCACAGTTTTAAGCCAGCAGGGAGATTGGGACGGGGCGATTCTGGAATTCGAAAAGGCCTTACAGGAAAAGCCTGACGATTCCGCAGCGCAAGCCAATCTGGGAGTGGCCCTCAGCCGGGTCAACCGCCACAAAGAGGCCCTTCTCGCCTTCCAGAAAGCGTTGGAGATGGGTTATGACAATGCCAACTTCCGGTATTTCCGTGGCCTATCACTCGCCAAGCTCAATTTTCTGGAAGACGCCGCTCAGGAAATCGAAATTGCTCTCGAAAAGGATTCGCGCATGGTCCATGCGGATTACGACCTGGGACTGATTTACCATCAGTTGGGCCGGGTCGAAAAAGCGCGGGAGCAGGTCGATAAACTGTATAAGAGAAATTACAAACTGGCGAAGAAACTCCACGACCAGGTTCCGCTCGATTACAAAATCATATCGGTCGATCAGGGAGGAACGCTGACGGGCCGCGTCAACCTGGTTGGCTTGGTACCTAAAGCGCGGGCTTTCCATTTAATCCACGCTCCCAATATCGAATTCTGCTCGCGCATGTCCGACGGCCAGGGCCACCGGATTTTGTATGATTTTACCGTTTCGAAGAAAGGCGGACTCCAGGACACGATCATCGCCCTTCAAGGTGTCAAAAAAGGAAAACCCTTTCCGCGCAAAATGCAAACTCTGAAACTCAAGCGGTGCCACGTGAATAAATATGTGATCGGTATCAAAAATGGGGAGGATATCCTGATTGAAAATATGGACCCCATCAAACACGAGATTGCCACCTATGAAATTTACGGGGCGCACCGAAACCAGACCACCAATAAGAGCGTGTTAGCGGTCAATTCGCAGGTCCGTTCCGCTTTTATCAAACCCGGCGCGCCTGAGTTCATTCTGAAATGCAACCTGCATCCCTTTCTCCAAACCCGGGGCTATATCATCGACAATCCCTATTTTGTAATCAGCGACGCCGAAGGAAATTTCAATATCCAAAATATCCCGCTCGGCACCTACGAAGTAACCGCCTGGCATCCTTTCGTGCCCATACAAAGAGGGACCGTCACCATCGAAGCCGGAAAAATCGCACAACTAAATTTTACTTTTAAAGGAGAGGACGCGCGGCGGAAGCTTTATCACGACGATACCAAGGGGTACCGGTTCAACACCTGGTTCGATAGCAAGGAAACGTTTTATGGCGAGATTAGGAAAGACGACCCGGTGGAGGTTCTGCAGAAATTCGACAACAGTGAGCGCTACATTGGGGACTTGAAACCTTTTTGATTCATTCCTACTTCGATTATTTCTCTTTACATTTTAAGGCAGTCTACTTGGAAGTTTTCAGAACTATGGTCTTCAGATTGTGGAGGCGTTCAGCTTTTTGGGCGGCGGCGCGGGCATTGGCTTCGGTCTGGTACTTTCCTAAAAATACCCGGTACCAGTGTCCCTTGGCTTTGGATACTTCCACGCTCATCACAAAAGCGGAATACCCCTGCCGCTGAAGTTTGGATTCCAAAGCGCGGGCATGGTTTAACTTGCGGAAGGAACTGACTTGAACCCTGTAGGGTTTACTTGAAACTGTGGACGGAGCCACCGCCCGCTTGGCTGAACCGGCTGGAGCTATTGAGGGAGCCACCTTTTTCTTCGGTTTCTCCTTCATCAGGTCATCCAGTTTATTAATGATATCCTGATAGGAAGAAGAAGGCTGATCTGCCTCCTCATCCGGTTCCTTGTACGAGGCCAGAAGTATGCGCGGCTCATGGATGACCTTTCCCACTTCATCCACCCAGGAGTGAACGGTTTTCTTCATGACTTTAACCTTGCCATCCAGATCGACATACCGTTCCAAGTCCACGTCTTCCAGAGTTTCAAAAAAAGTGTAGTCGTATTTCTTAACCGGAGCGGGTATCACGTCTTTCACTCTCCTGAAAAAGGATTTGGGTTTAACTGCACGATCCTTCTTTACCATCTGGACCTGCTCCCCGGGCTCACTGATCAGAAACGAGAACAGGTTATTCTGACCGGCAGAATAGATGCACCACCCGGCTAAACCCAACAAACCCAACGAAAATACTTTCTTCAGAAATCCCATAGCTTCACCCGCCTTGAAATCAAATGTGACCCCTCGAAACAATAGGGAGAAAAATTCGTAATGGAATTATACCAAATTTTTCAATAGTTTATAGGATTTTTTTTGAAGGGTCAAGGGGACCTGAAAAATCCGGATAACGGGCGGATATCTCTTACATTTTCTCCGGGGCGGAGACGCCGAGGATACCCAGACCGCTGGCGATCACATTCCTCAGGCATTCCAAAAGCAACAGCCGGGCCAGCGTTAGCTCCCGGTCCTCGGTCACAATGCGGTGCTGTTTGTAATAGCTGTGAAAAATGGAGACCAACTCTTGCAGATAAAAGGCGATACGGTGTATTTCCAGCGACAGGGCGCTTTTCTCGATGCAAGCCGGGTAGGCCAGAATTTTTTTGATCAGCGTAAATTCTTCCTCCTCCTTCAATAATGAAAGATCGGTGGAGGCCAAATCCGGGGTGGGAACACTCTGCTGCTTGGCGGTGCGGAACACACTGCATATTCGGGCATGGGCGTATTGAATATAGTACACGGGGTTTTCCGGCGACTCCTTCTTGGCCAGGTCCAAATCAAAATCAAGATGACTGTCCGAACTGCGCATCAGGAAAAAAAAGCGGGTGGCATCGACCCCCACTTCCGCCACCACATCGGCCAGCGTTTCAAACTCACCCGACCGGGTGGACATCGAAACCTTCTGTCCTCCGCGCTTCAACGACACAAACTGCACCAGCAGAACCTTGAACACCTCCTGGTCGTAACCCATGGCCTGAAGCACCGATCGCATGCGCAGGACATAACCATGATGGTCCGCACCCCACAAATCCAGAATGAGGTCGTATCCCCGGTCCACCTTGTTCTTGTGATACGCGATGTCGGAACAGAAATAAGTTCGCTCTCCGCCCTGTTTGATAATGACCCGGTCGGCATCGTCCTCGAACTGTGAAGTTTTGACCCAAGTGGCGCCATCTTTTTCGTAAACGAAACCCTTGTCCCTCAGCCAGTCGATCGCCCGGTTCACCGAGTCGTCGTCATCCAGACTCGCCTCGCTGAACCAGCAATCAAATTCCACTCGAAATTCCTTCAGGTCGTTACGTATGCCCTCCAGAATGGT
>JAUVMD010000246.1 GCA_030600405.1 Nitrospirota bacterium | reverse complement strand
TCCTGATATAAATCGGAATCGGCGAGTATGTTGTCAATCATCTGTTTTTCCTGAAGAATAACTTCCAGTTTCTGCTCGACTTTCTTGAGGCGATCCTGGAGGGGCTTGAGCTTGCGGTAGCGTTGGTTGCGCGCTTCGGCTTCCTGCCGTTTGCGTTGCTTGTCTTTTTTCGAGGAGCTCGTTTTTTCCGGAGCGGTGGATTCCTGTTCTTTGGCGGCGTGAGTTTCTGCTTCGCGTGATTTGGCCCATTCGTAATCGCTGTAACTGCCGATGTACTCTTTGATGCTCCCGGCGTTCACTTCCCACACGCGGTCGATGATGCCGTCCAGAAAATACCGGTCATGCGAGATAGTAACCAATGTGCCCTCGTAATCCGTCAGCGCCGCCGCCAGCATTTCGCAGGACCGCATGTCGAGATGGTTGGTCGGCTCATCCAGTAACAGGAACGAGGCAGGGGAGGCCAGCATGCGCGCCAGTGACAGGCGCGATCGCTCTCCACCGGACAACACCGAAACTTTTTTCTGCACGTCATCACCGGAAAACAGAAATGCGCCGAGGATGTTCTGCTTTCGGGTGCGCAACAGGTGCCCCGCTACTTCTTCCAGCGATTCCAGAACGGTATGACTGCCGTTCAGGGATTCGATCTGGTGTTGCGCGAAATAGGCGCGGGTGACATTCGTCCCCAATATGATGTCGCCTTTTTCATATTCGATCACTCCCGCCAGCAGTTTCAGCAAGGTGGATTTGCCCGCGCCGTTTTCCCCCACCAGCGCCACTTTGAACCCACGCTCCACCAGGATGGAGAAATCACTGTACACCGTCACGTCTCCGTAACTTTTGCACAGGTTCCTGACCTCGGCCACGAGGCGGCCAGTGCGCTTCGGTTGCGGAAAACGGAACTGAATCGTCTTCGATTTCTGGAAGGTTTCAACTTTATCCATTTTCTCCAGCATCTTGATTTTGCTTTTTACCTGAGTGGCTTTGGTGTTCTTGGCGCGAAAGCGCTCGATAAACTTCTCCACCTGCTCGACGCGCCGGGACTGGTTGGCGGCCTGGGCTTCCAGTTGGGCGATGCGCTCTTCCTTTAATCTTTCATAAGTGTCGTAACTGCCCGTATAAACACCCAGCTTGCCACGGTCGAGTTCGATGATGCGGCCCACCAGCGCGTTCAGAAAACGCCGGTCATGAGAGATGAGTAGAATGCTTCCGTCATAATTTTTAAGAAACGATTCCAGCCAGATGACGGATTGCAGGTCGAGGTGGTTGGTCGGCTCGTCCAGCAGGAGCACATCCGGATTCTGTAACAACAGTCGCGCCAGTTCCGCCCGCATGCGCCAGCCGCCGGAAAACTTTTCGAGCGGTTGATCTAATTGATCGATCTTGAAGGACAGTCCCAGAAGAATTGTTTTGGCGCGGGATTCGCGTTCGTAACCGCCCAGGCGTTCGAACTCGTGTTGCAGGCGGCCGTAGCGCTTGCTCCATTCCTTCGGTGCGCGCTCATGGTATTCCGAGTTATTTTCCAATTGTGTCATTTCCTGTTGGACGTCACTGAAGTGGGAGTCGCCGTGGACCACGCGCTCCAGCACGGTGCCTCTGGCCAATTGAAGTTCCTGTTCCAGCATGGCGGCGCGGGCCCCCTTGCGCAGAACGATTTTCCCGGAGTCAAGTCCTTCGCTTTGCACGATGGCGCGGATGAGCGTGGTTTTGCCCATGCCGTTTTCCCCAACCAGGCCGATACGCTCCTTCGGCCTCAAGTGAAAGCTGATATCGTCGAACAACACCTTGGGGCCGAATTGTTTTTTGAGATTCTGAAAATAAATCATGGAGTGATAAAACCGATCACCGCTGTTGGCGGAGTTTGGGGTTGTAGGCTTCGCGCAGACCCTCGCCGCACAGGTTGAACGCCAGCACCACGAACAGGATGGTGAAGCCCGGAATGAACGTAAGCCACGGCGCGTCGAAGATGTAACCCTTGCCGTCAGACAGAATATTCCCCCAGGTGGCGTCCGGCGGTTGCACCCCGAAGCCAAGAAAACTGAGAGCCGACTCGGTGAGGATCGCCGTCGCCACGCCGATGGTGGCGGATACCAGCACCGGCGCGATGGCGTTGGGCACGATGTGTTGAAAAATGATGCGCATTTCCGGGATAGCCTGACTGCGGGCGGCCATCACATAATCCTGCTCGCGCAGGGACAAAAACTCGGCGCGAACCAGACGGGCGGTACCCATCCAGCTGGTGAGGCCAATGACGATCATGATGTTGTAGATGCTGGGCGGCAGTAACGCGACCACCGTTAAAATCAAAAAGAAAGTCGGGAAGCATAGCATGATGTCGACGAATCGCATAATCAAGGTATCGACGGTGATCAGGCCCAACCGGATACGACCGTAAAACCCTGCCAATCCGCCCAGCAGAATACCGACGGAAACCGAAATACCCACGGCCACAAAACCGATGGTGAGCGACACCGGGGTGCCCTCCAGCATGCGCGAAAATACGTCGCGTCCCAGCTCGTCGGTGCCCAACAGGTAGATAGCGAAAGGCGGCGCGTCTTCCGGTTGGACGAGATCGCTAGTAAACGGCGTCATGGGCGGCAGAAACTTTTCCGACAGGCGCACGGTCGCGGGATTGAACGATGGGCTATAAAGGGTCAGCAGTTTTGCGGCGATGGATAGAACCAACAGGAAAATCAGAAACCACAGGCTGAACACGGCGCTCCGGTTTTTCCGGAAAAGATTCCACTTTTCGCGAAACGGGCTGAGTTGCAACTCTGCCAGAGTGCCGCCGGTTTGTTCTGCTATTTCCATAGGTTCCTCAGGTCAGTTTGATTCTCGGGTCCGCCACCGCGTACAAAATGTCCGACACGAAAGTTCCGATCAGAGTCAGAATGGCGGTGATGAAGTTCAGAGTTAAGATGACGGGGAAATCCCGGTTGAGAATGGCCTCGAATCCCAGCCGTCCCAACCCCGGCCAGGAAAAAATAGTTTCGATGATGACGGAGCCGCCGATGAGGGCGGGAATCATCAGGCCGAACATGGTGATGAATGGCAATAGCGCATTACGCAGGCCATGTTTGTAAATCACCATTTCCTCCGACAAGCCCTTGGCGCGGGCGGTGCGGATATAGTCCATGTGAATCACTTCCAGCATCTGCGAACGAACGTAGCGGGACAGCACTGCGATACTCCCGGACGCGAAGATCAGCGCCGGAATCGTGAGGTGCCAGATGCGGTCCATCGATTGCAACCAGAGGCCCGCGTCTTCCAGGCCGAAGGTGCTCATGCCGATCACCGGGATGTCGAACACTCTCACCACTCCAATAATACAGATGTACGCCAGGAAAAATCCCGGAAAGGAAATGAGGGTGTAGGACAGCAGGGTTCCTCCTTTATCCAGCATCGAGCCCCGCCTGATCGCCGCCTGAATGCCGAAGGGA
>JAUVMD010000109.1 GCA_030600405.1 Nitrospirota bacterium | reverse complement strand
GGGGATATCAGGGAAAAGGTGAAAGGGAAACGCCGGGACAGGAAGCTTCCCAGTCCCCGAAGGTGGACGGTGTTCTCGACGTTTGCTCCCGAACAACCTGGAACCGCCAATTTCTGTTAGAGACGGGTTCGCTTCAACCAATTTATAAATTAAAATCGACTCAAAATCCAATATTTTCCCTTAAATGGAAAAAAAAGAGCCTTTTTAGCACAAAATTAGGAAAAAAACAAATTTCCTGGAGGATGGGCAGTATTTTTATTTAGGGGGTCAGATCGTAAGTGGTAGAGAGGGAATACAAAATAAGAGAGGGTAGTTACTTCGTCAAATCTTCATCTTCGGGCTCGTCAGGGGTTTCCATTTCCAGCTCTTCGAAATCCATGGCGGATTCCTCGCCGAAGGTTTCAGCTTCGGGCTCCTCAAAGGAGACTACTTCCGGCTCGTCCAAATCCACGCCGTCAAGGTCGAATGCTATTCCTCCTTCATCTTCCATCTCGGCGGATTCTTCCATGGGGGTTTCCATCAATTCAGGTTCCTCAGGAAGTTCTAAATCCTCAGGAAGTTCCAGAGAGGGCTCCCCTTCACCGGCATCCAATTCACCCATATCTAAGGCAAATTCCTCAGGGAGTTCTAAATCTTCGGAAAGTTCCAGAGAGGGTTCATCGGCGATATCCAATTCTGGTTCCTCAGACAGTTCCAAGGAGGGTTCTTCTTCAGCAAGTTCCAATTCCGGTTCAAGAGACATCTCAGCTTCAAGTTCCGGAACGGCATCCAGACTGATTTCTTCAGCGGCCCCTTCCGGTGCCTCTTCAGCAGGAGATTCGTCAAATCCAAAGCCCAGGCCTTCCACATCAACGAACCCACTGGCAAAATCCGTGTCCACGGCGTCATCTGCTTCTGCGGCAGGTTCCAGTGCTTCTGTAGCAGCCACTTCATTGTCTGCGAGATCATCGGAAAGATTCAAATCAAAAACATCGGGTTTGGCATCTTCCATAGAAGGCATGTCATCCATGCCTGAGGTATCAAATTCAAAATTATCAACGCTCATAGGCTCGGTGGCGGCACTTGTCCCGAAACCTTCGGTTTCCGCATCGCTCAGGTCGAGAACGTTTTCATCCACGCCATACTCGGTTCCGCCGGTCTCAAGATCATCCGTGAAGTTGTAATCTTCAATCCCGGCTCCAGCCCCGGTCATCCCCGTGCTACTTGGAATTCCGCCTTCACCGGGTGCCATCTCGTAGATGGTGAACAGGTTTTCTTGCCCCACGTCAAAGGCGGACTGAGTCGGTGCATAAGGTGCTCCACAACAGTTGCACTTCTTGGAAGGCTGGAAGAATATGTAACCACAATTATCGCACTGCATATTCAGAGAATAGGTTATGAAAAGAATAACGTCAAGAAAAATAATGCATTAGCCCAGATGGGATGGATCAGGCCTGAATGGGATTTAAGGGGTCTCGGGGCGATTTCGGCTAAAGAGCGATTCTTTGGCATGATCCTGAAATGGTTTTTTTATCCTATCAGCGGCTCTATTTTTTGACACACATATTCGGCAAAAGGGAAGGCGCAGGTGAAAGCGGGGGATACCGCATTCAATATATGCATCGATTGATCGTCGTTTTCCAGGATGAAGTCCATTTCAAGTTGTTTTCCCCTGAGGTCCAATAGTTGAGCCCGGATACCCGGTGGACCCCATTTTTTGTATTGGCTCTTGCGGACACCCTGGAGCAAGTTGGAAGCAAGAGATACCAGGTGGCCCCGCGAGTATTTCTGGATTTCCTCCCAGGCCAGCCGCTTGAAATCGAAATTGGAGGAAAAAAAGAGGCCGGCCTGGCGGAAAAGAATTTCAATCAGCTCGCTGGAGTTGAAATTTTCCCCTCCTTTATACTGTTCCCGCCAGAAGGCCGGGATGGCTGTCGGCCCTATTTTGATGGCGCCCTTTGCTGTAATGGTAAAGTGAACGCCCAGAAAAGGATTGCGCAGGTCGGGTACCGGGTAGATGTGGGTGCGGAGCGATCCTGCTGGTTCGCTGGAGTACAGATATAATCCTTTGAATGGCAGAATGCGGTAGTCTTTGGAAAACCCGAAGTCGCGCCCGATGGTGTCGGCGTACAACCCGGCGCAGTTAATAATGTAACCAGCGCTGTAATCTCCCGCAGTAGTTTGAATGCCGGTTGCGGTCCGTTGCAGGTAACGCACTCCCAAATAAACTTCAACACCTTCCTCCAGCGCATCTTCATGCAGATGGGCCATCACTTCTCCGGGATCCACCGATGAGGTGGTGGGGGAGAACAGAGCGCGCTGGCAGGTTTTGACGCGAGGCTCGATGGCCTCCGCTTCCTTTTGATCCACGATTCGTAGGTCAACCCCGTTATTTCCCGCGCGGCTCATCAATTCATCCAGCCACTTCAGCTCGCCTTCGTTCTGGGCCACCACCAGTTTGCCGCACTTGTTGATTGTAAGGCCACGGGATTCGCAATATTCGGTGAGTACCCGGTTACCGTCCCGAGTGAAGCGGGCCTTCAGGCTGTCGGCAGTATAGTAGAATCCGGCGTGCAGGACGCCGCTGTTGCGGCCGCTGGCATGTTCGCCGCAGTGATCTTCTTTTTCGATCAGGACCACCTTGGACCCGTGGAAACTTTTGCGGAGTTCGCGGGCGATGCTCAGTCCTATAATGCCGCCGCCGATTACCAGAAAGTCCGATTCGATGGTCATAGGTGCCTTAATAGAGTGGTTTTGATCCGTTGTAAGACTGCGAATGGCCTGCGGGTGCGGTGTCCACCTTAACAATATCTTGAATCAGTTGCCAGAGTGCGGAGATATGAACATTGAAAATCGGCCTGAATCCGATACAATGCCCGTAGAATCCATATCCAATCGCTGAAAGTGACTATTCCCGGAGTGGAGGAACAGTGATCAAGCGTCAGGACATTGAAAATCTGGAAAATGAATACTTGGCTCCGTTTGCCGTTAAAAGCGGGGAGAGCTGGGGCCGAGCGCATACGGAGGAGGAGCATCCCTATCGCACGCGGTTCCAGCGTGACCGCGATCGGGTTATCCATACCTCCGCGTTCCGCAAACTGGAATACAAGACCCAGGTGTTCGTGTATCACGAAGGCGATTATTACCGGACGCGGTTGACGCATTCTTTAGAGGTGGCACAGATCACGCGCTCCATCTGCAAGTCCCTGCAGTTGAACGAGGATCTGGCGGAAGCCATCGCTCTGGCGCACGATCTGGGACATCCGCCGTTCGGCCATACCGGTCAGGATGTGTTGAACAAATTGATGAAAGACCATGGCGGGTTCGAGCACAACAAGCAGAGTTTGCGCATCGTCAAGGTGCTCGAAAAACGCTACCCGGAGTTTGAAGGGTTGAACCTGACTTGGGAAGTGCAGGAGGGTATCAGCAAACATTCTCGCGACACCGACAACCCTCTTTTAAGGGAGGCAGAGCACCACTATCCCTCGCTGGAAGGGCAGGTGGCGGATTACGCCGACGGCATCGCCTACAACGCGCACGATCTCGACGACGGTATAACTTCCAACCTGCTCGATATTGGTCAATTGCAAGAGGTCGCCCTGTGGCAGGAAAACGAAAAACTGCTGGAGCAAAAATATACGAACCTGGACTTTGAACTCAAGAAATATCAGATTGTCCGGAGTATCATCAACGACCTCATTACCGATTTCCGGAAGACCACGCAGGACAATATTGAACAGTATGGCATCCTTTCCGTGAGTGACGTGCGGTCCTGTCAAAAGCGTGTGGCCGGTTTCAGCAAGGAAGGTGCTGAAAAGAACAACGAGCTGAAAAAGTTTTTAAATAAAAACATGTACCATCACCGCCGGGTGCGGCGCATGGAATTCAAAGCCGAGTTGTACCTGACGAAACTGTTCGACGCCTATACCCGCATTCCTCAACTTCTGCCGGAAAGCGTGCTGGCCCACGAGCATCAGGGTCCGTTAGAACGCCGCATCTGCGATTACATCTCCGGCATGACAGACCGCTCCTCCATCGACGAATACCGCAAACTCTACAGCCCCGACGAGAAGGATTGAAGCTCAATAAAAAAAGGCCGTCCCGAGGGACGGCCCCGAATGAAGTTCAAGTGTAGGCAACGTTCCACTTGTTACTCCATATTTTTCCCTAGAAAAAACATAAATCCCCCGATGGCCACAACCGCCAGGGCTCCCAATAAAAGTCCTCCAGTAGTTCCAACTTCAATCCATTCCATAGGTACACCTCCTGTGATGGAACCGGTGATCTTTGAGGCCTTGGGCTCCCTGGGGACCCGGCCTTTCCCCCCAAATATGGCAACCTGAAGGGGATCTGTCAAGCGTTCTTGTAACCTATTGGAAACAAAAGAGCTAACCATACCAAAAGGGCCGCTTTTTTCGGGTAACCGGATGAATTACAATATCGAGTGGGCTTTCTTTTTTGGGAACGGGATGAAACCGTCATACTTTGCCGCATTGTTATTCATCGGTTGGGCACTAGAGCCATCGCTGGCTCCGGCGCAATCTGCAGAGGACTGGTACCGCGATGGATTTGAACACTCCCTGAAGGAAAGGACCCAGCCGGCGATTCAGGCCTACCGAAATGCTTTAGACCTTCGTCCGGATTGGGCGGAGGCGCATCACGCGCTGGGCACGTTACTGTTCCGTTCCGGGCAGGGTCCCCAGGCCATCGCGCAATTTAGAATGGCGGAGCGTGATTACGCCCGCCGGAAAGACGCCCAGGCCAAAACCAATCTCGGCATTATCCGTCGCAACCTGCAACAGGCTTATCGGGAACTGGGTCTGAACCCGAAAGACTTCGAGCAAATCGAATCGATTGCCAGCCTGCCCGCGACGCCGCAGTGGCGGATCGTGGGCACCGGTTTTTTCGCGGGGAGTCCGGGGACCGCGCTGACTTCCTATCATGCAGTGAAAAATGCGAAAAAGATTCGTGTTCGGTTAGCAGACCAGTCTCTGGTCCCTGCACGTCTGATCCGGTCATTCAATGTTTATGATGTGGCGGTACTGGAATTGCAAATCTCCGGACCGTTTACTTTTGAGCCGCTGTTTCTGGGAAACTCCTCAAGAATGAAACAGGGCGATCCGGTATTTGCTCTGAATAATCCGGGTGGAAATTCCAAGCCCGCTGATCCCAAAGAGGGCAGCCTTCTGGCCTTGAACGCCCTCGAAAATAATCAAGTTATTTTTCATGTCGGGCTTTCCACATCGCCGACAGAAAGCGGTGGTCCTCTGTTCAACAATGAAGGTGAAGTGGTGGGGATGCAGTTCACCCGAAAGGATATTCAGAAAATTTTCCGGCGCATGAAACCGGTACCGGCGAATACCAGCTTTGCCATCAAATCATCCTATCTCAAACAAACTTTGGAAAAGGTTTCGAGAGCAGGAGGAAAGACAACGCCACCTTCCAGCGACTCCCTTTCTGTGTTGACAGAGGCCCTCCGACTGGGGCGGGTCACGGTTGAAATATCCCCATAAAAAAAACCGATGAATAACCGGAATTCAAGAACATTTAATAATTTCACCGCCTGTGCGCCGGTACCGGATTTATCTTTGGTCATAGCGGGTTTGGTGGGTATATGCCTGATGCTGTGTGTCACGCCTGCCTGGAGTTCGGAAATGATTTTACAATTGTCCGGTGACGTGGAATACCCGGG
>JAUVMD010000041.1 GCA_030600405.1 Nitrospirota bacterium | reverse complement strand
TACCCCTTTAAAAATTCTTGCATCAGGGCTTTGTCACTGCGCAGTTCTTCGGTCATTTCGGTTTCGATCATGCCAGGGCAGATGGCATTGGAGCGAATACCCTGCGCCCCGTATTCCACGGCGATAGATTTGCTGAACTGGTTGAGGGCTCCCTTGGAGGCGTTGTAGGCCGCGGTTTGGGGCACGGCGATCATTCCCAATATGGAGCTGATATGAATGATACTCCCCGAACCCTGTGCGATCATCTGCGGCAGGATTTTTCGGGTCAATTGAAACACACCGCGCATATTGATGTTGAAGGTCTGGTCCCAGACGGCGTCGTCCGTTTCGTGAATCGGACCGCCGCCGAAGGTTCCGGCATTGTTGATGAGAATATCGACCTTGCCCAGTTGTTTGACGGCGGTCTCTACCAGACGTGCCGTATCTTGTTCTTTAGTGATGTCGCCCTGGACGGCCAGTACCGCATCGCCGATTTCCTTTTGGGCTTGGTTGAGCCGGTCCTGTCGTCGTCCGAAAATGGCGACGCGTGCGCCTTCCTGCGCAAACAGCCGGGCGCAGGCCAAGCCGATACCGGTGGCGCCTCCCGTGATGATGGCGGTTTTGTTTTGGAGTCGCATGATTTTCCCTTTCCATCAGAGTTTTGCATAACGCTGGAGCCAAAATATTCCTCCCCTTACTAAGAGGAGGATATAGGTGGGGTTGGTTTTAATCGGATTACAAGATAAAGAAAGAATCCCCCCAGCCCCCTTTACAAGGGGGAGCTTATAACCTCCCCTGCATCCCCTCCTTGGTAAAGAGGGGAAAAATAATGGTATTCCATATTTATCACTTATGCAAAGGTCTCCTTTCCCTCTGGATAACTGCAAAGTCCTATGTATATAATAGCGGAGCTAACGAATGCCAGCACAATTTCGCCCCAATAATGCCAATCATTCTCCTGGAGTGCCGGGGAGGGAAAATCCATGGGAACTATGAAATACTTCTACTTCGGATTCGGCGGATTCATCGGATTTGTGTGCGGTATGGTCATCCAAATGCTTGTTTATGCGGTGGAACGGTCCGGGAACAACATCTTGACGCAGTTGGGTCGGGGCGATTATGGGGTGATAGGCAAGGGTTTGCTCACCTTATTTGACGGCCTGCCGTATATGGGCATTGTGCTGGGCGTGGTGCTGGTTCGGTTCATGTTCCGCAAAGATATTGAAAAAGAAGGGCCTGATGAGGGAAATACCGGCAACGGTGACCGCGGTTAAGCGGTTTCTCCTGCCCAGTCCGGGTGCATTCATTAAAAAATGATGTAAAATAAAATCGTACTGTTCCACTAAATAAACTGAGCCCTCAATGAATCGAAAATTTAACGAAAATATATTGAAAGCCCTGGAAACCTCCCAGGATGCCCTGAAGATTTGCAAACAAGCCATGGAAGATGCCAATGACGAAACCTGCCGCGCCATGTACTCCTCCATCATCAGGGATTGCGAAAAACATGTGAAGATGCTGAAAGGGGAGATCGATCTCCACAAGGTTCAGAAAAAATGGGATTGATGAAATGCGGATATTGATCGTCGAAGATGAGAAAAAAGTCGCCGGGTTCATCAAGAAAGGTTTGGAGGAGGAGACCTACGCGGTGGACGTGGCTTACGACGGTGAAGAGGGGTTTCACCTCGCGGACATGAACCAGTACGACATGATCATCCTGGACCTGATGCTTCCGAAAATGGACGGGTTGGAAGTGTTGACCCGGCTCCGGGATAAAAAGGTGAGTACCCCGATCCTGTTGCTGACCGCCAAGGACGCGGTGGAGGACAAGGTCACGGGTTTGAACAAGGGAGCGGACGATTATCTGACCAAACCTTTTGCCTTTTCAGAATTGCTGGCCCGAATACGGTCCCTGTTGCGGCGCGGCCAGGCTGAAACCCAAACGGAGTTGAAAGTGGGCGATCTGTGTCTGGATATGGTCAGCCACAAGGTGAGCCGCAATGGTGAGGAGATTGAACTCACCGGAAAAGAATACAGCCTTCTTGAATATTTCATGCGCAACGAAGGCAAGGTGCTGACGCGCACCATGATTGCGGAACATGTCTGGGATTACAACTTCGATACATTCACCAACGTCATCGATGTTTACGTCAATCATTTGAGGAAAAAAATTGATAAGAAATATCCAGCCAAGCTTCTCCACACCTTGAGAGGCGTCGGCTATGTCATGAGGGTTTAGAAGTTATGATTTTCAATTCCATCCGCTCCAGATTGACAGCCTGGCATGTCGCGGTTCTTGGATTTTTTTTAATCCTGTTCAGTATTCTGCTCTACGCCTTTCTTTCCAAACGACTGCACGAAAGCATCGACAATTCGTTGAAGGTGTCGGCCAGCGTGGTCAAAAAAGCGGCCCTGATCGATTATTCCAGGACCCCTTTGCCGGGACTGGATTTGTTTTTCGATCAGTTTCTGGGGTACAGCAATATCAATAAATTTTACCGGATTTATGACGGTTCGGGAAACGTGGATTCCCGGTCGAAAGGGATCGATGCGTCCAAATTCCCTCTGACGCAGGATTCCTATTCGCGCGCTACGAAAGGTGAAATCACCTACGAGACGTTTACCCTGGCTCCCAAGCATCACATTCGGGTGATTACGATGCCGGTGATCCGGAACGACAACCTGGTCAACCTCATCCAGGTCGGAACCTCTCTGAAGGGGGTTGAGGATACGTTGAAGAATTTGCGGATTTTTCTGTTCGCCGCCATCCCGGGGGTTTTGATTCTGAGTACTTTGGGAGGGCGCTTCATGGCCACCCGCGCCTTGAAACCCGTGGCGGAAATTACTCAGACAGCACAGAATATCGCACACGGGGCCAACCTCAGCCAGCGCATCCCGATGCCCGAGGTTCAGGATGAAATCGGCAATCTCGCCAACACGTTTAACGAAATGATGGACCGGCTGGAGAAGTCGTTTGCCCAGATGCGTCAGTTCAGCAGTGACGCTTCGCACGAACTCCGCACACCGTTGACGGTTCTGAAGGGGCAGAGCGAGTTGGTGCTGGGCAAACCCCGCTCCAAGGGGGAATACCAGGAGGTGTTGTCCAGCAATCTGGAAGAAATCAATTATATGTCGCGCATTCTTGAGGATTTATTAATCCTGTCGAAAGGCGATGAAGGTGAAATTTCGCTGGAGAAGGAACCTGTTGAGCTGGGCAATATCATTGAAGAGGTCAGTCGGCAGGGAGAAATTCTGGCCGATGAAAAGGACGTTAAAATTATTCTGGCCTACCTGGAACCGGTGACGATTTTGGGAGATGCGCACCGCCTCAAACAAATGGTATGGATTCTGATTCACAACGCCATTAAATTCACCCCCGGCGGTGGGGAGATCAAAATTACGCTTCAGGATATGGATGACACCGTTTACTTCACCATCAAGGATACGGGAATTGGCATCCCCGAGCAGGACCTTCCCAAAATATTCGACCGCTTTTACCGTGTTGACAAAGCGCGCTCCCGGATGGACGGAGGAAGCGGCCTCGGGCTTGCCATCTGCAAATATATCGTGGACCGCCATCAAGGCACCATCGATGTGGAAAGTGAACTGGGAGAGGGCACCAAATTCAAAATCCGCTTCCCCAAACACCAAGTGGCCGAACGAAAAATAGCGTAGTCATTAATCGCCGATTTAAATTTCTGGAGGGTTCCGTTGGATAACAAGCAGACATTGTCTTCCCTGATGACGGAAGAAGAGGCCCGGTGTCTCAGGGAGTTTGTTTATGAGTTGAATCTGCAACCGTCAAAACACCTGCTTCGCAATGAAATCGTCCTGCGGTTCACTCAATTTCTAGACCAACGGAATTCCGGAAAAATGGATCCCGATGATTTTTCCAAGCTGGAGGTTTTTTTTTCAAGGACTCAGGAAATGCTGTTGCTGGAAGAAGACGTGTTACTTCTTCATCGAAGCCAGGCGGCGCAATATCATTTTTACCGGATTCATAATGTGGAAGACCGCATGGATGAGCTGACCCCGGAGGAGTTTCTGGATTACCGGGAAATTGTGGCGGATCGCGCCCATATTCCCCCCGAAAAAAAACTGCTGATCAATTTTCAGCCGTTTTACAGTACGGGACCTGAAATTCCCGAACCCAAAAAGATCGGCTCCGGCCATAGATATTTGAACAGCTACATGGCCGGCAAACTACGGGAAGAACCGGAGGACTGGCAGGCGTATCTCTGCGAATTTCTCAAGATCCACAGTATCAACAACGATCAGATACTGGTGGATGGAGAAATCATCGAAGGTCCGACAGCATTGGTGGAAGCGCTTCAAAAAGCCATCGATTCCCTGGAATCGTTGGATGAGAAGGCGCCGATCCATGAAGCCCGTGCCACTCTGAACGGTCTTGGAATACGAGAGGGGTTCGGGGATACCGTAGAGCGGACCCTGACCCACCTGCAATTGCTCTCCAATCTTTTTGAATCGCCCAGCGCTGATTACCTCGAAGAGTTCATCGGTGCCATTCCGCTGGTATCCCGTGTCGCGGTGATCTCGCCGCATGGATGGTTCGGGCAGGACCATGTGCTGGGCCGTCCCGACACCGGGGGTCAGGTGGTTTATATTCTCGACCAGGTGAAGGCGCTGGAAACTCATCTGAAAAAATCGCTCGCTTCCGCCGGAATTTCAGTGCCGCCCAAAATCATGATGGTGACCCGCCTCATTCCCGAAAATGAAGGCACGACCAGCAATCAACGTCTCGAAAAAATCAACGGGACGGACCATTGCTGGATTCTGCGCGTCCCATTCAAGGATGAGAATCAGAATATCGTTCCTCACTGGCTCTCGCGGTTTCAGGTGTGGCCGTTTCTGGAGCAGTTCGCGCTGGATGCGAAAAACGAATTGCTGACGGAATTCGGTGGCAAACCGGATATGATCATCGGAAATTATTCGGATGGCAACCTGGTGGCGTCTCTACTGGCTCCCTGGTTGCAGGTGATTCAGTGTAATATCGCCCATGCGTTGGAGAAGTCCAAGTTTCTGTTTTCCGACTTGTACTGGCAGGATATGGAAAAGGATTACAACTTCTCGCTCCAGTTTACCGCCGATCTGATTTCCATGAACAAGGCGGACGTTATCATTTCCAGTACCACGCAGGAAATTGCGGGCACGGAGACCAGCTTGGGACAATACGAATCTTACTGCCTGTTTTCCATGCCGGAGTTGTACAAGGTGATTAATGGGGTTAACCTGCTTCATCCCAAATTCAATGTGGTTTCTCCTGGAGTCGATGAATCCATTTATTTCCCATACACCGACACATCGCGGCGGCTGAAAAACCAAACGGAAGAATTGAACGAGCGGTTATTTTTTAAAAAGGGGGATGATATTTTTGGGGAGCTGGAGCATCCGGATAAAACTCCCATTTTCACCATAGCACGGCTGGATAAAATCAAAAACCTGACCGGACTGGTGGAAAGTTTTGGCCAAAGCAAGGATCTTCAGGACAGGACCAATTTGATCGTCGTGACCCACACCGTTCGGGAGGAGAGGGCGACGGACGAAGAGGAATTGTGCGAATTGAAAAAAATGTATCAGTTGATCGAAGAGTATGGACTCCAGAATAAAATCCGCTGGGTCGAAAACTCATCGAGGAGGGATGGCGCGGAGTCGTATCGGATTATTGCCGACCGAAGAGGAGTGTTTGTGCAACCCGCGCTGTTTGAGGCGTTCGGGTTGACGGTTCTGGAAGGGATGGCCAGCGGCCTGCCAGTATTCGCGACCCAGTTCGGGGGGCCGCAGGAAATCATTGAGGACGGGGAAAACGGTTATCTGATCAATCCCACTCAGCCGGAGCTTATCAGTCAGCCCATTCTGGATTTTTTGCTTCGGTGCGAAAAGACTCCTTCATGCTGGGAAACGCTGGGTGGCCAAGCCATCATTCGCGTCAAAGAGCGCTTCTCCTGGAGTTTGTACTCGGAGAAATTGATCAAAGCCGCCAAGCTGTACGGGTTCTGGAATTATGCGGTTCTCGAAGATGAAAAAAAGGAAGTGGACCAGTACTGCAATCTGCTGTTCCACATGGTGTTCAAAAACCGGGCGAGACAACTGCTCGGAGATTAGGGATCCTCAAGGGCTCTACTTGATCCAAACCAGAGGCCGGTAAATCCACGCTTTGTCCCCCCAGGCATCCACGACCTGCACCCAGTTGTCTTTGATCTTGAGGACTTTCATGGAAAAATACTTTTCTCCTGGCATTCCTTTAACCTTTTTATAATGGGTGCCGGGGCCGCGACGTAAATTGGTCGCATCATTTTTGATGACGGCGCATTTGAACGACTTGGTGGTGAGCCTTTTGTGCACCCAGTAGATATCGCCGTCCATATCCTTCACCCGCAACCACTCGCCTTTTTTACCCAACTGCTGGAACGGCATGTAGCGGAACACTTCCCAGATTTTGTCGTAGTGAAGTCCAGGGCCTTGCCGTAAATTGGCCTGGCGATTTTTGATACATAGGGCATCGGCCGGTGGAGCCCAAAATACGGTTAAGCCGAAACATATTAAAATCAAAAAAAGAAAGAATTTATTTTGAAATTTAGAGTTAACTCGACGCATGGGTGAAATTTTGGGTTGGGGTAAATTTATAACTGTTTGATAGACAAGAGACTTGTTATAGTGTGCCACAAGAACAAGACTGGATTTTGATTCGCTCAAGGGAGACAAATAACCTATTGAAAAAGTTTGAGTTATTTGCCTAAAGCGCTGGCTTGTCAGCTCCCGAAAAGATCAAAATGACCTTTTCAGAATAACATGGAAATTTCTTGAATTCAAATGAGTGGGATTTTTATAGTGGTAAAAATCAATAATCAGAGCTCAAAGTGCTGACCTTTCTTTCCGTTTTACAGGCGGCCCTGATTATTGCGATCGTGGTCTATTTGACTATCAACACCTATTTTTTGGTCAAGGTCGAACCGGCAACCGGACCCCTTTCAGCCTATCCTTTCGTTTCGGTTTGTGTCCCGGCACGCGACGAGGAGCGGGATATCGAAGCCTGTCTCACCTCTTTGCTGAACCAGAACTATCCACACTTTGAAGTGATTGTGGTCGATGACAACTCCACCGACTACACGCCGGGTATTATTGAATCGTTGCGGCAGCGTCATGCCAACCTGGTCGCCATTCAGGGGGCCTCATTACCTGCTGATTGGTATGGCAAACCCTTCGCCCTGCATCAGGCCGGGCAAAAGGCGCAGGGTGAACTGCTCCTGTTCACCGATGCAGATCCCGTGTTCCAGCCGTATTCCTTGACGACGGCGGTTCAGCTGATGCATAAGCACCGGTTGGACATGCTCTCCCTCTTGCCTGGGGTGGAGTTCGGTTCGTTCTGGGAGCGGGCGGTACAACCGGTCATTTTCGCATTTATCGCAGCTCTCACGCGATTCAGAAAGGTGAATGATCCGAAGTCTCCGGCCGCGATGGGCGTCGGAGCCTTTATCCTGTTGCGACGGGAAGTGTATGACCGAATTGGAGGTCATGAAACGCTCAAGCAGACTATCCTGGAGGATATCGGCATGGCGCGACTGGTGAAACACGCCGGCGCCAAAATCATGATCGCCGATGCCCAGAAAATTTATTCCATCCGCATGTACCATTCGTTCCGGGAAATATGGACCGGTTGGCGCAAAAACGTTTTCCTGGCGATGAAAAAATCCATCTTCAAAACGTTTTATTATATCCTTTGCGTATTGGGGTTCGTGGTGACGCCGTGGCTCATGGCCGGGGTTCACCTGTGGATGGGATCGGGCCTGGGGTGGCAGGCGATGGCTTTGGCAGGGCTGGGTCTGGTGTTGATTACGGAATGGACCTTATGCCATGAACTGAATCTGGAAAAGCGTTATGCATTGTTGTTTCCTTTGGGAGCCCTGGTAATGGCCGCCATCATGATCAACTCCATGATCCACGTGTTATTCAGAGGACAGGCCGAATGGCGCGGACGAACCTATTTACAACCGGAGAAATAATTGAATGGAAATTTACGCGAAACGCTTTACCAAAATGGCGCTGATTTACCTGGTACTGGGGGTGGTGATGGGTGTGGTGATCGGCACCCAACCGGAATGGAGCCAGCGGCTGCGCTTCGTTCACATTCATCTCAACCTGCTGGGATTCATGACCATGTTTATTTCCGGGGTGGCGTACCATGTGCTTCCCCGCTTCAATGCCCGGCCCGTTCCCTGGCCGAACGGCGTTAAATACCATTTCATATTGCACAATGCCGGACTGCTGGGTATGGCTTCCACTCATCTTGCGGGAGGGCTGTGGTCGGGCGGAATCCTGCACGCCGCGTTCGTTATGTTTGCCGTGATGACCGGGGCAGGGCTGTTGATCATGGCAGGCAACCTGTATTTTGTATTGACTCCGGCAAAGGAGGACCAATGAAAGGTGATGAAACAAGACTCCTTTAAAGAATTTGTGCTGGACCAGTTGGAGAGCATGGGCCCGGTTACCTGCCGCGCCATGTTTGGCGGGTTCGGGTTGTACCACCACGACGTATTTTTCGGGATTTTACATAAGGGCCGGTT
>JAUVMD010000064.1 GCA_030600405.1 Nitrospirota bacterium | reverse complement strand
TTGGAGGAACCGAGTCTTCTTTATTATTATTTTTATCTTTTTCATCCATAAGTTTTATTCATAAGGTGGAATTGAACAGCGGTTGTCCCACCACATGCTCCAGTGCTGCGAGGTTTTGTTCGTAATCCGTCAGCTGACGATGGTATTTGATCTCCCATTTCAAAAGGGTGACCTGGTTGTCGATGAGAGTCAGAAAATCGATTTTATCAACACTGTATGCGGACAGAGCCGACTCCAGAGATTGCCTGGCCTGCGGGATGATGCCGGTCTTGATCAAGCTGATCAATTTTCGTCCTTTGAACTCTTTATCCAAAATCAATTTGATTTTTAAAAACACATCATTCCTGGCAACGTTATAGGAATCCTTTGCAGTCAGAATCCGATAATTTTCCTCGGCCACTTTTTTTCTTTGCTTTGTGGCAAACCAGATGGGAATGTTGACGCCGATGAATCCGGAAATAAAGTCCGAGCGCTCTTTAATCGGGGAATCCTCGCGTTGGCCGTACCGGACACCGACTTGGAAGTTGGGGTAATAATCCTTCTCCGCAAGCTCTTTGGTGATCGTAAACTTGCTGATGGCCGATTGAATTCCCTGCAGGAAAGGCCGGTTCTTTTTGGCTAAATTTTGGAGCGTTTTGATGTCGAATTTAAAATGAGTTTGGGTCAGGCCATGCGGAATTTCGAGAGGCTCCTGCGGCAGGCGATTCATTAGAGTGTTCAGTTTGGCCGTTTCATTGGCCTGTAACTGTTTCAGTTCAATCAATTCGTCCATGATTTTGGACACTTCAACCTGTGCCTTCAATACATCCTGCTGGATGCCTTTGCCTACGGAGTATTTGGATTCGGCAATGGTGACGAATTGCTTCAGGAGAATTTTGTTTTGCTCAGTTGTTTCGATGGCTGAATTAATGAAGCACAATTCAAAGAAAGATTCCTTAACCTGCCGGATGATTTTCAGCTCTAACTCCCTAAGATTCCATTTGAAGATAGAGACATCCTTATCAGCCGCTTCTTTTCTTAAAGACATTTTTCCTGGAAACGGAAATTCCTGGGTCAATTGAATTTTCTTCTGGGTCATATCCTCCTGCTGGAATGAAAACGTGTCTACCGGAAGGTTTTCCACCCCAAAGGTCAGCATGGGATCTTTCCACGAACTTCTCTGGTCGGGGATCTGCTTGTAGATGTTTATTTTGTTTTTGGCCTCCAATAAGCTCGGGTTTTGTTTCTTTGCCACTTCGATAAACTTGTTCAAAGATTGCTTGAAATGGCCGGCGTGCTTGTTTGTGGCTCCGGATTTGGGCGCAAACAGAAATATAATTAATACGATCAGAAACACTCTTTTCATTAGACACCTCCCAATTCTTGAATTAAATACAACGGGTTGTGCAGGAAGCGCGGGTTTGAATAAGAATAGCCTATTTAGGCTAATAGTATTACACTTCTTGCAAAGGGTGGTGGCAGACTATCTGGGAGGGTGAATCCTGGGTTCCTGGATGAGGAGAGCTTTGGGAATCTGAAATTCCGCCGGAGGGGCCAGTTCGGTAAAAAATGGAGATAGTGACAAGGAAGAAGACACGGAGTTGACAACGCATCCACAGGCGGCGCAGGTTATCTTGGTTTCGCAATCCATGCCGTTCATGCCATAAGACATGAGGGGTGCTTGCAGCGTCAGGCAAAAGAATAGAACGAATGCCAAGCCGCAAAAGAGTTTTTTATATTCTCTCGAAAATATTTTTGCCATATGGAACTACCTCATTTAATCAAATTTACGCCCTGAGTCGGGATATGTCAATATTATAAGGCCTGTTGAGTAGAAACCTTGGTGGTTGTCATGGCTGGTGGTAAACTATAGGCACTTAAAGTTATCAGGGTGACGGACTTATGGACCTAATAATTGTAGTGGTGGTGATCGGTATTTTGATCGGCATGGTGGTTTTAATGTTCCGCTATGCCAGGTTTATTCACCAGGGTCCGGCACCGGATAATCGGAATGAAAACCAGGGGGAGGACGAAACGGATAATCCTTCGAATAAGGACAATGAGTAGGATTATGGACGCACTGGATCAGTTGATGCAAGACTATCTCGGCAGGTTTCTGGAAGGAAACCCGGCGGCAGCGGAATTTGCGGATCAATTGACCCGCTGTGGCGCCGGGTGGATGCCTCTGGTGGACCATTGCACCATTCGAACCTTGGATGTGGATGCCCGGTCCAAACAATTTATCGATCTCGGATTCCGTTACGACCCAAAGATTGGGGTTTTGGAATTCGACCATTGGTGGGCGAAAGTGCTCCGGAAACCCGGATACCCGGCCTTGTTTATCGACCAGGCGTATGATGGCGAGCGGGGCAGTAAGAGCCTGATTCCCGAATGGGTGAATGCTCATGGGGATCAGTGTTTCCACCATATTGCCATCCTCGTCCAAGATATTGATGTCGCGATTAAAGTGATTCAAAAAAGAGGATTTGGTGTAGCGGGCCAAGTGGTCGGTGATCCTGGTACCGACTTGCGTCAGGTTTTTACCGAGCCGGAGATGAAGGACGGCAAGATTTACACTGTACTGGAATTGATTGAGCGTCACCACGGTTACGAGGGTTTCCTGCCCCCGCAAGCTGATGGTTTAATGGAATCCACCCGGCGATGACCCAGCGTTTTTGAATCCATGTTTAGAAAAACCGATCCTGAAACAATTGCCCCTTATCTCAAGGACGCCTCCAACTTTTCTGAAGGGCAGGCCAGTGAGGTTATTATTCCCGAAACACGTGAGGAATTGGTTGCCTTTTTAAAGGAAAATAAAAATTCCGTCACCTTGGCGGGAGCCGGGACGGGACTCACGGCGTCCCGTATCCCTTTGGGCGGTGTGGTGATTTCATTGGAGCGGTTCAACAAGATGGAATCGGTGATCAATGGCACCCTTCGGGTCGGCCCCGCGGTTACTTTGAAAGATCTGCAAAGTCATTTGAAAAACAGCGGCTGGTTTTATCCTCCCAACCCGACCGAATCGCTGGCCGCCATCGGCGGGACCCTGGCCACCAATGCCTCCGGCGCCCGCAGTTATAAATACGGAACCACACGCCAGTTCGTTCTTGAAGCGGATATTGTGCTGTCGGATGGACGGATAGCCTCGGTCCGTCGGGGTGATACCATCGACCGGCCTCTTCAATTGGACGATGAATCAACCATTAACTTTCCTTCAGTGAATTTTAAAAGTCCAGAGTGTAAAAACGCCGCCGGTTATTTCGTTCAACCGGGGATGGACTGGCTGGATTTGTTTATCGGTTCGGATGGAACCTTGTGTGTTTTTACCGAATGCACACTTAAACTTCTGAAAGCTCCTGCTGATTTTCTGAGCGCCATTCTTTTTATGGAACATGAGGAGGTGTGCTGGAAGTTGCTGGAGAAAATCAGGGGGTCTGAGGAATCAAAAATTTCACCGTGTTCGCTGGAATATTTTGATCGCCGGTCTTTGCAACGCCTGAAACAAAAATTCGTCAACATTCCGGAGAAAGCCCAGGCTGCTCTATTCTTTGAACAGGATGTTGCCAGTCAGCAGGAGTACGATCTCTGTCTTGAAACCTGGTACGGGTTTCTGGAAAAGGAAAAAGTTCTATTAGATAATTCCTGGTTTGCCCAAGGCCCGAAGGATATTGAGAAGTTTTATGATTTTCGCCATGAAGTTCCCCTGATGATCAATGAAGAAAACTCCAGGTTGGGACGGGTGAAGATGGGAACGGATATGGCGGTGGGGGATGAGCATTTTAAAAAGATGATGGAGTTTTACCGGGATGAGTTGACGGCCAGTGGACTGGACTTCGTTATGTTTGGTCACATAGGAGATAATCATCTTCACATTAATTTATTGCCGGATGCGAAACAGATGTCTCTGGCGCGGGAGACTTATGCAACTTTAGTGGATCAGATATTAAAATGGGGGGGCACCATTTCCGCTGAGCATGGCGTCGGCAAGTTGAAAAAGGAGTATTACCATAAAATGATCGGGGATCAGGCGCTTGGGGAATTGCGGGAAATCAAAAAATCCCTGGATCCGCAGGGCCGTTTGGGGATGGGTAACCTTTTTTAAAATAAAGATTTACGTCCTATCAAAGAGATACCCCGGGAAACGGAAGATATTGACGGTCAAGGGGGGTAAAGAGTAAAATTAATAAGATTTACTCTGGTTTTCAAAATGTATGAATTTCTTTGTGAATTAAGCGACCATGTTGAATTCCTTAAAAATACTCATCCTCAATTATTCCTTCGAACCGCTCCAGTTTTGTAGCGCCAAGCGGGGGCTGGTGATGGTGTTGAGCGGGCGGGCGGAGCAAATAGAATGTGACGGTTATGTCGTGCGGTCTCCTTCGCTGTCCCTGCAGGTACCGACGGTAATTCGTGTGCTCAATCTGGTCAAGCGCAAAGTGCGAAAAAATGTGTCCTTTAGCAAGAAAAACATATTGAGAAGAGATAAATTTACCTGCCAGTATTGTGGAGACCGGGAACACCCCCTGACCGTGGATCACGTCATTCCGAAATCCCGCGGCGGGAAAACCATTTGGACCAATGTGGTGGTGGCCTGCAAACCCTGTAACATGAAAAAGGGAAGCCGGACGGCCCGAGAGGCCAAAATGAGGCTGGGCAAAAAACCTTCGCGTCCGGATTTTAGTTTTCATCAATTGGTGGTTCCCGTGGGTCCTCCTTCTCATGTGGATAGCTGGATGAAGTATCTTCCAAAATCGTTTATCGTCCGGACTTCGATGAATTAATCTTTTTCAGTCTGCGTGAATCGGTCCGATATCAATGAAAGTTGCTCTTGGAACCTAAATCGCTCATCCAGATCATCTCCGAAGAGGAATTTCTTCCCTTGGTGGAAGAGGCGGGATCTCAATTTTTTAAAACCTTCAATTCCTTCGCTTCGCTTCCCGACAAAAGGCGCGATGCCAACCGTAAGTGCTATTCCAATCTGATTCAGCAAGCGGAGCTTCTGGAAAGCTTCATGGATGAGCACGGCGCCCGGCAAAACAAGACTTGGTCCTTTTTTACCGAATATGTGGCTTCGATACGGAATTTGGTCATTGCAGGTTTTTACCTCAAGCATTTGGTGGACCGTTATCCCTTTTACAACCTGCGGGATTCCGAGGAGCAAAAAGAAATTTTTTTTAAAGAAGCCCAGGAGGCATCAGATTTTTTAAATCAGTCCATTCTCAACCTGTATAAGGAATGCCTTCGCGCCGGCGAAAAAAATAACCTGAACTATTCCAGGGAATCGGTTGACCCAAGCCAGTTCTCAGAAGTCGAAGTGAATAAACAGCTCCCCAAAAATGCCGAGGATGAGCAGATCAAGGAAGATGAAGAACGGATCATTGATATGTTCGAGAAAATGAGCAATGTGGCCGGCATGATGGAGGATATGAATTCGCGGGTCCGGCAGAAGGAGGAGGATCTCAAAAGAATCGTTCCCGAAATCATCGACGAAAAGAAGGCCCGCATGGTGTTGAGCTTGGTGCACAGTGTACAATCCGAATTCGATACCTATATCAAGGGAACCTATATTCAGAAAAGATACGCGGAACTCAAAAATTTTCGTGGATATATTTCAATGCCGCTTCATTTGCTGGAAGTCACCATTTGGCTGACCCATTTTTATGAGCGGCACGAGGATGAAATCCGCCAGGGGGAATGCAAGCATATTATTTCCACACTGGTCAACAAGGATGAACTGTTGAGTCAAATAGTGAATTTCTGCTTTAAGAACTGTATTTTTTATATTCACGAAGGGGATTTGCTTGGCAAGGAACTGTTGAAAAATTTTGTCAAGACCGTTCGATATGAATTGCCCATTCCCACTCCTTTAGGATTTCATGCCCGTCCTTCGACCTATATTTCTCTGATTGTGCGCAACTATGACGCAGACGCTTTCCTTCTTGTGGATGATGAAAAATTCAATGCTCGCTCCGTAATGAGTCTGCTTCAGGCAGGCGGGGCGATAGCGGATAAGGGTTATCAAACGGTTGTTTTTGAAGGGGATAAACGTGTTTTGGACGACCTGAAAATCCTGGCCGATCACAATTATTGCGAGGATACCAATATCCCCGCCGAACTCAGCTATTTGAAATCGATGCGGGAGTCCGCCTGATCTTTTTTCTCGCCTTTCTTTATCCGGCTAACCCTTAACTTTTCTTTTTTCAAAATATGGATGATCCTTCAGAATTATTTGACGTGGTGGATTCCGAGGACCGGGTCATTGGACAAGCTACCCGGAGAGAAGTCCATACGAAAGGCCTGTTTCATCGTTCCGTACATATTTGGGTGTTCAATTCCCGGGGAGAGTTATTTCTTCAGAAGCGGGCCATGACCAAGGATGAAAATCCGGGTTATTGGGATTCTTCGGCAGCGGGGCATCTGAATGCCGGCGAGGGGTACCGGACCAGCGCCCATAGGGAACTCATGGAGGAGTTGGGAATTTCCGAGGAATTGCAGTTTTTTATGAAATTTCCCGCCAGCAGGGAAACATTGTGGGAGCATGTCGAAACCTATCTATGCACGACCGATCAGAAAATCACCATCAACCCCATGGAGATCAGTGAAGGCTGGTTCTGGCCGATGCTTGATCTAAAAGAGTCTGTTCACAAGCACCCCGGCCAATTCACCTCTACCTTTCATCTGTTTTTTGATAACTATTTAAAATCAAAAGCTTAATCATACCAAAATACTTGAGAATGGGGTCTGATTGCCTGATACTAATTATCTGGAAATGATTTCCAGAATCCCTCTTAATCTATTGCTCAGTTTTTCTGGAGTCGGGAAACAACCGGTTGAAGTTGTCACCTGAGAGTCCTGTATCAAGACGCCTTAATGAAAACTATTAGACGATCTTTTTTCATTCTGTTGATGTTTTTGGGACTATGTCCCTTACCCGCCCTTGCCGACCATTTGGATGTGTTTGAAACCGGGAAAACCTTTTC
>JAUVMD010000013.1 GCA_030600405.1 Nitrospirota bacterium | reverse complement strand
GGCAACATTGAGGGAGACGATACCGACGGTCACATCGACAACTTGGTCCGCTTTGTCAATCCCAATACGGTGCTTTGTGCCTGGGAGGAAGATGCAACGGATCCCAACCATGCCTGTCTCAAAGAAAACCTGAAAATTCTCGAGTCGTTCCGGGATGCCAATGGAAAACCGCTGAATGTTGTAAAGCTCCCCATGCCGGGCCGCATCGCAAGTGAGGAAGGCCGACTACCCGCCAGTTACGCCAATTTTTATATCGGCAATCGGGCGGTATTGTTACCCACTTACAATCATCCTAACGACGAAGTCGCCGAGTCCATTTTAAAACGACTCTTTTCTGATCGGGAAATTGTAGGGATACCCTGCGAAACGTTCGTTTGGGGATTGGGGGCCATCCACTGCGTCACCCAGCAACAACCTTAAGGTGGAACTCTAAACCCGAAATTTATACTCTTTTTCCGGATCGCGCTCGCAATCGGGGGGAAAGCTTTTGCGCTTGTCCGCGTAATACTGCTTCCGGTGGTCGCCTTCCGAAAGCTTATTAAAAGTGATGTAAAGAACCCGCCGGGGTTGATCGGTCATATTGGGACCGGACCCGTGGGGAACGAATGAGTCGAAAAACACCATGTCTCCCGGTTTCAGCATGACGGGCTCAAATCGCATTCCCTTCATGTTGTTATCATTCAACGGTTCCCATTCTTTACCTATCAGTCCCTGCTTGTGTTGTCCCGCAGAAATTTCGAGGGGACCGTTGTCGGGAGTGACCGGATCGATACAAATAAGCGCGGTGATGAATAATTGAGCATAGACCCACCATCCTGCCTGTTGGTCCTGGTGCCAATCAAACCCGCCGCCGCCAGGAAGCTTGAAATTGATCTTGTCTTTGAACAACACGGCAGGTTCACGAAACAATTCCGAAACCACGCCTTTTACCCGGTCGCTGTCAAACAGACCCTTGAAGCCTTTATGATACTCGTACACATTCTCCATGCGTTGAAGAATCCGCTTTTCGGACTCCAAAAGACTCTTTTCAAAGTACATCATATATTTCCCCGGCTCTTCCGGATAGCCTTGAACTTCATTCACCCAGGAAACAATTTGATCCATCTCTTTTGACTCAAACGGTTTGTGGATCAAAAGAAACCCGTCACGTTCAAAATCATGAAGTTGTTGTAGGGATAAAAATTGTAGTCGCATAAAATTATCGGCCGGATATAGCCAAAGGTTAAAATTATTTTTTCGATTCGGTATATTCGGATAAGGAAGGTTTTTTATATTTGCTCAATTCCTCGTCGAGTGACTCAATCATTTTATTATTCCGGCGGATGATGGATTTCAATTTCATTTTGGCCACCCATCCGTCTATCCACGCAAGAAAAAAACCAAAAGCCAACGACACTAAAATCACGATCAGGAGGGGCACACGGAAATCATGTGAATTCAGACTGAAGTCATAAAAACTAACCTCTACCATATCCATGTTTTTAACGGCAAAAATAGCAACGACAATGGACAGAATAATAAATATGATAAATTTAATAGGCATAATGGCAAATTCCAAAGCCTTTCAAACAAATAAGGCCTGAGACCCTTGCTAGGTCCCAGGCCCAGGAATTCAAAAAAACTTATTCGTCGTCTTCATCCTCTTCATCGTCGGACTCATCGGCATCTCCACCGCTGGCTTCGTCGGCAGGTTCTTCAGCCACTGGGGCAAGTTCTTCAGCCGCTGGCGGCTCGGCCGTAGCAGCTTCGGCAACCGGTTCTTCCGCAGGATGAGCTTCCGCCATGGGAATGGGTTCCGTAGCAGGCTGCTCCAGGATAATCTTAAACGGTTTTTCTTCCGAAGTGGGTGCAGATGATGCAGGTGCAGAAGTCGGGGCAACTGACCCAAGGGCCGAAGCCGTGCCTGGAGTTCCGGCATCCAATTCCCGCAGAAGGTTTTCGATACTTGCTATCACTTGATCTGATTTCGCTTGAACATCCGGGTTTGTGTTTTCCGTTACCGTCTGAATGGCCACCAACGCTCGTTTCAATTCCGTTACTGCGGCCTGTCGCTCATAATTTCCAAACCGGTCTTGTAATTGTGAAACGTCGGCATAGACCTTGGCCAGCTTGTCATCCACCTCTTGTTTCAGAGGACCGAATTTTTCTTCCAACGTTCCAACCGCGGCATCTACATCACCCACTTTGTGGCCCAGATCGCGGAGGAAAAACAGGATGACAATGATTGCCAAGGCCCCCATACCAAATCCCAGATACGCCAGGGCTTTCATCAAGCTCATATCTTCTTTTTCCTCATTCACTGGATTGACCGGCTTGTTGAAATCCTCTTCTGTCATAGCATCATCTTCCGATTTACCCTGAGCGTAGTAGGAGCTGGCGTCTTCCTGAGCCTCTTGTTTAATTTGTTCCAACCGGTCTGCAGGAGACGGATTCTGCTTGTCATTATCCTGTTCGTTTGTCATAGCTCCCTCATACTGACTTTTGGCAATATATTGTATACACTCAAATTAATCAAATCGATTCCCAAGACCGCCGGGGTGTATGATCAGAATAGTAAAGATTTTTGAATCTAGATCCTTTTAAAAACGTCCTTATAACAATGACTTTTTACGACTTCAACCGGCTATCCCTGTAAATCAGTATCTTAACAAAAATTGGCGGGTGGGGACCGGAGGAAATCGGAGTATTTACCGAAAACATCACATTTTAAAGGCCCTAGGTCAAAAAATGAAGCATGATATTACAAGTCCAAACTGCATTTTGTCAAGGAAAATAAAGGCCGTTTTCCTAAGGGTTTCCATCCTTGCACTCGCGATCGTGGGCATGCCCCAGCCTGCCCTTTCCACCACTGATTTTGAACCTCTTATCACTCTTGAGCAAGTCCAATCCCTGTCCATAAACGAACGGGTTTTGATCGACACCCGGCCGTCATGGAAATATCAGCTGGGACATAGTCCTGGAGCCATAAATTTAAGCGACTGGAAAGAGTTTACAATTAAACCCAGCGGCGTTCCCGGGCAAATCAATCAGGATAAAGAGTTTGTCGTTCGGAAATTGCGTTCCCTCGGTATCGACCACCAGAAAACCATTATCATCTACGGAGATTTGTTTGATAAATGGCGCACCGACGGCCGTTTTTTCTGGATGTTCGAGTTTTATGGATTCAAGCGGGTAGCTCTGTTGAAAGGGGGATTCCAAAATTGGGAAAAAGCTGGGTTTTCCAAAAAACGGGGATTTGGTCCGGCTCCCAAACTCTCTGCGCTGGAAACTTCGGATATTAATTTCAACCGGGAGGTTCTGGCGGACCAAAGCTGGATCGCCTCACGATTAGGCTCGCAGAATATTGCCCTGATTGACAACCGGGAAAAACATGAGTTTGACGGGGCAACGCCCTATGGTTCATCCCGAGGAGGCCATATTCCCGGCGCGCTCCATATCGATTGGCGGGAATTTTTCAAATCGGACGGCACCTTAAAACCGCGTGAAACACTGGACTCCCTTTTAAAATCCAAGGGCATTCAATCCAACCGGGAAATCGTGGTTTACTGTACGGGAGGGGTGAGGTCGGCGATGGCCTATTTTGTTTTCCGCCATCTCGGATATAAGGTGCGAAACTATGACGGATCGTGGTGGGATTGGAGCCACAACCCCAAACTGCCTATCGAATCCTGAATCGGTGACCTTCCAGGTGGAAAGGTTAATGTTGGGAACCTTCCGGCATTCCCATTCCCGGTCCACGATTGCCCCCTCTTGGACCTTGATCGTGATCCGACCCTTCATCTCTGTGGTCACCACCCGAACCGCCACCCATCATAGGATTTCCAGCGGGGCGTCCCAGAGATTCCGAAGCATGGGTCAGCGCTTCATCATAATGCTTGAGCGCTTGGCGGGCGTGTTTCAACGCCTCATTCCCATGCATTTTCAGTTCCGGAGAGGCATCTTCCATCTTCAAACTAAATTCAAAGTGTTTGACCATTTCCTGGAGATGCAAATACCCTTCTTCGCCATGCCCCAGACCAACACTGGCATGGCCGCCCGCCTGCGCCCATAACGGGTTGGAGCCCAACAAGGTCAATAACCCAATCAAAAAAATGGTACCGGTAACGCGTTTCATAAAACCTCCAAGACCAAACATCCGTTGGGTCAAAACAAGTTTTTCAAGGTCTATAATATATTCTGAAGATAAATATCCTCCAATTGACCAACCTTGTCAACCGGATTGGGCCTAACTGAAGACAAAAAAAATCCTCCGGAAAAGCTCCGGAGGAGAAAAATCAATCTTGAAAACAGGAGGTGATTAAACCTGCATCCGCATGACCTCCTGATAGGCTTCCACGATTTTATTCCGTACCTGCATGGTCATGCGAAAGGCGGTATCTGCCTTGGTCACCGCCAGCATGGCGCCGTGAACATTCTGCGATTCACCGGAAGCCAGCTTCTCAATAGCTTGGTCCGCCTCTTTCTGCAGATGATTGACCTCCTCGATCGATTTGGCCAGAGTGTCTGTAAAGGACGGCCCGGCTTCCCCCGCTTTATTGAGGCCGGCCTTGCCATCGGTAGGAGATAGACCCGGATTGAGGGCGGTCTTCAATTGTGTTTTAATAGTTATATCTTCCATCATTCCCACTCAAGTTAACATTTTTAAGTTACTGCGATTGCGGTGTTTTGTCAATAACCTCGGATTCTCCAAAATCCCTCAAACCATTACGCCTGGGCATTTTCAGTGATCGCAACCATTAGGGTAGAGTGCCGCTTACTCATCATTTGAATGGTAGCGTTATAGTCAATTTGATTCTCGGCCAACTTCATCATTTCCTTATCAATATTGACGTTGTTACCGTTGGATTTGGCGGCATCCGGTTCATTAAATGGTTCAGCCTGCAACCCCCTGATATCACCCTTACTAAGTCCAATATGACCGCGATGAGTAGTACGCAGTGCCAGACCATCGCTTGCTCCCAAAGCGACTCTCAAGGCCCCTTTAAAATCAATGTCCTTGGCTTGATAACCCGGTGTATCAATATTGCTGATATTGCTGGAAATCAGCAAGTGGCGCTCAGATTGAGAATCAAGCGCCTTTTTCAATACTAACGGCGTTTTGTCGGCAAATAATAAGCGATCGATTAGCATAATAAGCTCCTAACCCATTTAAGGAGCAAATCTTATGCCAAGACTGCCTGAATCATAAATCAAAAATCGTATATTATAACCTATTGATTTCATGGAGATTAAATTACATGTCCCATGATGGACTGAGTATTCCATCGACCAGCATTTTGACGACAGGGGCAAAAATTACCGATTCACTCATCGGGTATTTGACGCAAGCAGCTAGACCCATAATTTTGATCTATTGCCATTGTTGCTCCAAAAAGGTAATATTGTGTAGTTTTTTTACTCATTTGGATTACTCCGATGACTACTGATCTCCAAAAATTAAGCCAGACCTTATCCAACTTCGAAAAGGAAAATCTTTCGGAAATTCTGCATTTGTTGGCCACCGGCTTGAAGAACACCTTTCACTGTGATTCGGTCCGCATTTATCTAGAGGACCTGTATGAGGGCATGCTGATCTGCCACTACGTCACCGGCCAAAACCAGCCCGACCTGCACCGCATCACCAAATATATTTCTCCTAAAGAATCCATCACCTCAAAGGCCTTCTATGAAAATGCGGTGGTGGTTTCCTGGGATGTTCCAAGCGGCTTTTCCAGTTTTCGCAATCCGCTGGAAGCGATTTCCAATATCAAAAGCACTGCTGTTTTTCCCATCACGTACCAGATGCGGCCGATCGGCACCCTGAGCTTGAATTGGAGTGAGGAAGGTGAATATTTGACCGTTGCGGAGATTGAAGAAATTACCCGTTTCCTCGGAGAAGGCAGTCCCAGCATCGAAAAAGCCAAACGCTATCATCAGAATATTTCATTTTCCCGGCATCTGGATACAGCCCGGAAAAAAGACGGTGCCTGGCTGATGATGCGGTCGGCGGTGAACCTGATCGAAAATCTCACACTGGCCTCGGTTTTGGTTCCAGTGTCCCAAATCCAACCGCCTCAAAAGAGTGGAAGCCCATCCGACCTGGTGGAAATTCTTGCCGTCTATTCAAAAAAGTTTGAACACGCGAGCATTTATGATAACAAGGAAAAGATCCGTGTGCTGGACGGTCACAATCTGATCAACCGGATTATCCAGTTTGCTCCGGACAAAGGTCTGGTGATGAAAGACCTTCAGCAGGAATCGGTCTTCCATGAAAACATCATGGACGAGCAATTTCCAAGAAAAGATATTGCCAGTCAGATCAACCTGGTGTCTCTCTATCAAGTTCCCAAATACGGCCGCCAAACGGGAAAATTCATCTGCGCCGTCAATTATTACACCAGCGAACCTTACGAGTTCACTACCTTTGAAAAAGCCCTGCTCCAGCAACACGCATCCATGGTGGAAAACCTGATTCTGGAAGAAAGCTACGCCCATATTGAAATTCAGGTGTTGAGCGAAATCGAAGGACTGTTGTCCGATCAAAACAGTTCTCTGCAATCTTTCCTGCAGAATATTCTGGGTAAAACATCGGAATTGCTGGGAGCGGATTGCGGCACCATTTCCCTCTTGAAAATGATCGACAGCAAACCCTGGCTCGTGGTCGAGGACGATCGGGGTAATTTGGTTGGTGCCAAATCACGTGCCTGGAAAAAAAGCGAAATCCCTCCCCTTATAGTGGGAGGCAATGACCTGCCGGGCGAGAAAAAATCGGTCAACGGGTATTGCGCACACACCGCCCGCCCGGTCATGATCTCTGACGTCTCCAATCAGAAAATCACGCAGGGATTCTACAAAAATCTTTCTTCCTCCATTCGCTCCGAGCTGGCAGTACCCATCATTCACGAAAACAACGTTTTGGGAGTCATAAATCAGGACAGTTTTAAGGGCAACCATTTCAAGGAGGAGCACAAAAAAATCTTGCAGATTATCTCCAGCTTGATCGGGCAAAAAGTATATCACCTGAAACAAATCGAAAACGTGCGGGCAGAAATGTCCGTTCTGCGTGAGGAGATTGAATACCGAGATCCCAAAGTTTCTTCGTATTACCTCGGAAACGTCATTGGTAAAAGCCGGAAGATTCACAATCTGGTCAAGCAGATCAATATTGTTGTGGATTCGATCAGTCACCGCATGCTCCACTGGGACCGGGGAAAACAACTGGAGGCAGTCATGGGCATCCCTTCTCTGCTCATTACCGGCCAAACAGGAAGCGGCAAGGAGTTTTTCTTCAACAATATTTATTCGCGCCTCCTCGAAATCTTCCGGGCCAACCGGGGAAACAATTACGAACTGCACTTGCGGAAAACCAATATCGCCGCTTACAGCGGGGACCTGACCTACAGCGAACTGTTCGGCCACAAAAAGGGAGCGTTCACCGGGGCAGAATCGAACCGGAGGGGCATTCTGGAGGAAGCCGACGGTGGTATCGTTTTTCTTGATGAAATTGGCGATGCCGATCCCAAAACACAGGTACAGCTGTTACGTTTTCTGGATACCGGCGCTTTCATGCGTCTCGGAGAAAACCAGCCCCGCTATTCTCGAATCTTTCTGATCTCCGCCACCAATAAAAACCTGATGGAGGAAATCGAAGCCGGCCGGTTCCGAGAAGACTTGTATCACCGACTCAATGCCATCGGATTTCAAATCCCTTCCCTCAACGACCGGCAGGAAGATATTGAAGACCTGGCTATCCATTTTCTGGGCCGATTACATCAGGCCTATAAAAAAGATGCCAACAGCCCGCCTCCCCATTTTGGCCAGGGAGCCATCGACTTTCTTACCCATAGAGCGTATAGGGGAAACGTTCGGGAGTTGAAAAATTTATTGCTGAGGGCTCTGTTGTTTTGTAAAAGTTCTCTGATCACCAGAGAGGATTTAATAAGCGCCAGTGGTGAGGAATGGAGAGAGCTCCCCTCGACCCCAGAAAGTAACGGTTGGATAGAAGACTTACTGGAAAATATGGAACAGGGTCAGGGAGACTTTTGGACATCCGTTTACCATCCTTTCCGAGGCAAACGTCTGACACGGGATGCCGTGTCCTCTTTGATTGAAACGGCCAAAAGGCGTTATCAAACCAACCTGCCCGGCCTTGCAGTCAAACTCGGGGTGTGCGGGGAACAATTTCGCCGCGATCCGGAGGAAAACAAAAAATTCCTGAGCTTCAAAAATTTTCTCTACAAAACCGTCAAAATCACTGCCCAGTAGCAGGGCCGATCATTTCTTGGTTTTCTTATAAACCTCGACAACGGCATCTCGGATTTGTTTTTTGATTTCTAAGGTTTTCGGGATAACAATATCGTGGAAAGTTTGGTCTTTGCCCTGAATGGCGGGAAAGGTGATGAAGATGCCACCATTCTCTTTTTCAAAAATCTTGATGCCTTTAAGGGTCAATGTGTCATCCACCGTGATTTCCGCGTAAGCTTTTAATTTTTTTTGTAAATCACCCGGTTCAAAGGGAAATATTTTGACTTCGGTGATCTTCACGATACTCCTCCCCAACCGGATTTGAAGTGGACGGAACACACACTCACTGCTACAATAGATGCCAAATGGACCGAGTCTTCCGGACTTCCCCGTGATCCGCGAAAAGCATACGCGCTTGAATTATCTAGCCTTGCCTTCACAGAACGCGACCGGAAACCTGCTGGAATCACCCGATGTTTTTTGAAAATAATATAGACTATTTTAATGAATTGATAAGGAGAATTAAATGACCTCGACGGTTGTCGCCGAAAAACACAAAGTTAAGGACCTGTCGCTGGCTGACTGGGGCCGCCAAGAAATCATCCTCGCGGAAAAAGAAATGCCCGGCCTGATGGCCCTGCGTGAAAAATACGGTAAGGATAAACCGCTGAAAGGCGCACGCATCGCCGGGTCCCTGCACATGACCATCCAAACGGCGGTGTTGATCGAAACCCTCATTGAACTGGGTGCCGAGGTGCGTTGGGCATCTTGCAATATTTTCTCGACGCAGGATCACGCGGCGGCGGCCATCGCCAAGGCGGGGATCCCTGTATTCGCGTGGAAAGGTGAAACCGAGGAGGAATACTGGTGGTGCACCGCGCAGACCCTCCCCTTCGATAACGATCAGGATCCGAATATGATTCTCGACGACGGCGGTGATCTGACCGGCTACGTGCATGAAAAACATCCCGAATTGCTGACCGGCATCAAGGGAATTACCGAAGAAACCACCACTGGCGTGCATAAGCTTTACAAAATGATTGAAGATGGTGAATTAAAAATTCCCGCGATGAACGTCAACGATTCCGTCACCAAATCGAAATTCGACAATCTGTACGGATGCCGCGAATCGCTTGCGGACGGTATCAAACGTGCCACCGACGTGATGATCGCCGGCAAGGTGATCGTGATCGCCGGTTACGGCGATGTCGGCAAGGGATGTGCGCACTCCATGCGGTCGTATGGCGGACGCGTCCTGGTCACGGAAATCGATCCCATCTGCGCCCTGCAGGCGGCGATGGAAGGCTTCGAGGTCACCACCATGGAAGACGCTATCGCAGAAGGCGATATTTACGTCACCACAACCGGCTGTGAAGACATCATACGCATCGACCACATGGAAAAGATGAAGGACACGGCCATCGTCTGCAACATCGGCCACTTCGACTGCGAAATCCAAGTGGAAAAACTGAATAATTTTCCCGGCATCAAAAAAGAGGTAATCAAACCGCAAGTGGACAAATACACCTTTCCGGACGGGCATTGCATTGTTCTGCTGGCGGAAGGCCGATTGGTAAATCTGGGTTGCGCCACCGGGCATCCCTCATTCGTCATGTCCAACTCCTTCACCAACCAGGTACTGGCGCAGATCGAACTTTACACCAAAAAATATGAATTGGGAGTTTATGTATTGCCCAAGAAACTGGATGAGGAAGTGGCGCGACTGCACCTCGGAAAACTGGGCGTCAAGCTGACGAAGTTGACCGGCAAGCAGGCCAAATATTTGAACCTCCCTGTCGAAGGCCCCTACAAACCCGAGCATTACCGCTACTAACAGTAATAACTGTCAAAATACGAACGGCGTTCCTATAAGGGAACGCCGTTTTTTTATGGGTTTTGCTCCGCCGACCCCTGCGAGGCGATTTTAATTTTCTCGATGAGCACCGCAGTACCTTTTTCAAACAAAACTTGTTCGAGAAGAGACAGTGCAGGTTTATACCCCGGACAACCTTTAAAAGATAAAAACTCAATTTTCATTCTTTGCATTCAAATTGTATGTTTATTCAAAAATTGAATCATCCAGGGGATGATTTGATCGTCGGCATCTTCCACCACGTAATGACCCGCCTGTTCTACCTCGTGGACCTCGGCATTCGGGAAATATTTTTTCCACCGCTCCAGAAAATAATCCGTGAAACAGAAATCCTGCATACCCCAGATGATCAGGGTTGGACGATCCCGGAAGTATCCCAACTGGGATTCAATATGCTCGACCACGGGGTAACTCGGGACGTCCGACGACATGGGAATATCTTGCACAAACCTCAAGTTGGCAATGCGGTTTTCAGGGGAGTTGTAGGGTGCCAGATATCCTTTTCGAACTTGGCTACTCATGCGTCCTGGCTGTTTGCAGGCCCAGGACGCTCCCAATCGGGCAAACAGATTAAACCACAAAATAGCCAGCGGACCAATAATGGAGTTCCGGCACAGGTTGATACTGAAAGGGATACGATCGGTAAGAAAGGCGGCGGTGTTGAAAAAAATGAGCCGTTTGATTTTATCGGGATGCCGCACGGCAAATCCCATTCCGATCGACCCACCCCAGTCGTGGACCACCAAAGTT